>PLLI01000025.1 GCA_003140915.1 Candidatus Omnitrophota bacterium | reverse complement strand
GCCTCGCGGCGGAAGCACGGCGTGTAGGCGCAGCGGTAAATGGGCAGGTCCTCGGCCTTGAAAACCTCGTCGCGGTAAAAATTGGTCACCGGCACCTCGGCGGTGGGGATGAGGAAGAGGTCGTCGTTGTCGGTGTGATACATGTCCTCTTCGAGCTTGGGAAACTGGCCGGTGCCGAACATCGCCTGGCGGTTGACGATCAGCGGCGGGGAGAAAATTTCGCGGTAGCCGTGCTTCTGCGTGTGGAGGTCGAGCATGAAATTTATGAGCGCCCGTTCTAACCGCGCGCCCTGGCCCATGAAAAGTGCAAAATTGGAGCCTGAGATCTTCGAAGCAAGGCCGAAACTGATGATCCCGAGTATCTCCGCAAGCTCTATATGACTCTTCGGGGCGAAACCAAATGTCGGGGTTTTGCCCCAGGCCCGCACGATCTTGTTATTCTCCGGGCTGCCAATAGGAACCGATTTATCGGGTATATTTGGGATTATATACATAAAATTGGCTATTTTTTGGTCAATTTCTCCCACTTTATTATCTAAATTAGCCACTTTTTGGGAAACGACCTTCATCTTGTCGATTATCTCTTTTGGGTTCTTTTTTGCCTTCATCAAGGCCGATATTTCATCGTTGGCTTTGTTCCTTTCGGCCTTAAGGGTCTCCGTCTCTACCAGAAGTGACCTACGTTCTTCATCAAGTGTAAGGAGCTCATCTATGTTCAATTTCAAGTTTCGCGCCCTTAAGGCTTCCTTGACTATCTCCTTATTATCTCTTATAAATTTAAGGTCTAACATATATCTCCCTTATTTACCCTCATCCTTTGATCACGCCCATCGGCTTCATTCTACATACACGTTTCGATATGCCGGCGCCGTGAACGACGGCCACTACCTGGTTAACGTCTTTATACGCATCCGGCATCTCTTCGGCCAAAAGTTCCCTGCCGGTCGACTTCACTATTATACCTCTATCTTCCAATTCGCGCGATATCGATCTTCCTCTTCCCGCACGTATCGCGGCCGAGCGCGACATCAGGCGCCCTGCGCCATGGCACGTCGAATAGAACGTCTCTTTCGCTCCCTCTGTCCCGACCAACAAATACGAATTCCTGCCCATATCGCCGGGTATGATGACGGGCTGGCCCGTCTTCTTATATTTAGACGGAAGCTCCGGATGCCCAGGCGGAAAGGCCCTCGTGGCGCCTTTCCTGTGGATGCAGAGCGTCCTCTCTTTTCCGTTTATATCATATTTCTCGATCTTCGCGATATTGTGGGCAACGTCGTAGATGAGGTCCATGCCCAGGTCCTTCGGGCCCATCCCGAAGACGCGTTCGAAGACGCGCCTCGCCAGATGCATCAGGCACTGGCGGTTCGCCCACGCGTAATTCGCGGCACACCTCATCGCGCCAAGATACGCCTTCCCTTCCGGCGAGTTAACGGGCGCGCATGCAAGCTGCCTGTCGGGAACTTCTATGCCGTACTTCGAAAGCGAATGTATGAAATCTCTCGCATACTCGTCACAAACCTGGTAGCCCAGGCCCCTCGAGCCGGAGTGTATCATGAGCGTGACCTGGTTCTCCGCGAGGCCGAACTCTGAGGCCAGTTCTTTATCGTAAATCGTATCGATGGCCTGGACTTCGAGAAAATGGTTACCCGAGCCGAGAGTGCCTGACTGGCTCTTGCCGCGCTCATAGGCCCTCGGCGACACTCCGTCGGGATCGGCGCCTTTTANNATCATCAGTGTGACCTGATCCTTCTCAATGCCGAATGCAGCTGCGAGTTCATTGTCGTAGATCGTATCTACGGCCTGTACCTCGAGAAAGTGGTTGCCTGAGCCAAGCGTGCCCGACTGGTTCTTGCCACGCTCATAAGCCCTGGGCGAAACTCCGTCGGGGTCAGCGCCTTTTATCTCGCCGCGCTCCTCGGTGCAGTCCAGATCCTCGGACCTGCCGTAGCCATGCTCGACGACCCACCTCGAACCTTCGGCTAATAGTTTTCTCTCCTCATGCGCGCTTATCCTTATCTCGCCTTTTGAGCCGACGCCTGCAGGCACTTCAGCGTGGAGCGCGTAGACTAATTCTTTTAATTTCGGCCGTACGTCCTTCTCGAAGAGGTTCGTCTTGACGAGCCGGATCCCGCAATTTATGTCAAATCCTACGCCGCCGGGCGAGNNCGCCGATCGGGAAACCGTAGCCCCAGTGGATATCCGGCATCGCCAGCGAATGTTTCACTATACCCGGCAGGGTCGCGACGTTCGCGACCTGGTCGATCGCCTTGTCCGAGAGTATCGCGTCGAGCATATCCTCGGAGGCATATATAATACCATCAACGCGCATGCCCGTCCTGTAATCTTTAGGTATGCGCCACCTATACTGGTCTATCTTTTCGAGCTCGTTGCGCAGCATCGTCATACGTCGAAGATGATCTCCACCTGATAACCGGCCTTGCCTTTTTTTATATTGAGGCCCGAATAGGTGATGGCCTTCACTTCGACCTTGAGCCTGTTTCTGTTCGATGCGACAGGCCTGCCGAAGACTTTCGCCTTAAGAGTGTTTTCGGATAATTCCGTGATCCGGAATTTCGAGAATATTATCTCTTTCGTGCAGAACCTGTAAAGAAGCTCGTCGAGCCAGGCAACTAAAAGTTCTTCGGCCGTTTCGCCATTGGCTTCAATAGTTTCCTCAATCGGCGTCTTAATACCCTCGAGGTCGGCTATTACGTCGAACATCCCGAATGCCGCGTTCTCGAAGAGCTCTTTTAAGTCCTTGCCGAAGACGCGGATGCCTATATCCGCCGTATGCGGAAACTGCTCATATCTCTTCATGGTCCTCCCTGATGAGAGAATTTTAGCATAAATATGCGTTTTTAGCCAAGTCGTTTGTGGAACCTTAGAGTGCTCAATGTCAGGACGAATACGCCTATTACGAGAAGGGCTAACGTTTCATCCCATAGGACGCTTAGGCCCACCCCTTTTAAAAATATGCTCCTTAATATAACGAGATAATACCTCAGCGGGTTGATATATGTAATATATTGAATTATCTTCGGCATGTCGGCTATCGGATACGCAAAGCCCGACAGAAGCGTAGCCGGAAAGAAGAACAAGAAGACGGACATCATGGCCTCCTGCTGGGTCGCGCAGACGGTCGAGATGAGTAATCCCGATCCGAGAGTGGTCAACAGATAGATGAACGTTGTGCCGAAGAGAAGGACGAGCGAGCCCCTTATCGGTATCTTGAACCACAGCACTCCCACAAGCGTGATCATCGTAACCTGCACTACGGCTATTATCACGAAAGGCGTAAGCTTACCTAAAATAAGTTCGATCGGTTTTATGGGGCTCACGATGAGCTGTTCCATCGTGCCTATCTCTTTCTCGCGCACTATCGCCATGGACGAGAGAAGAAGCGACATTATCGATACGATGAGGGCGATGACGCCGGGCAGATAGTAATTTTTCGATTCGAGGTTTTCATTGAACCACCGCCTGTCCCTCATGTCCACGTACGGCAGTGCTTCACCGGGCTTCAATAAAACATTCGCACGTTCTTTGAGCGCCCGGTAGTTATAATCGGCGATGATCTGGCCCGAATAACCCAATATTATCGATGCCGCATTAGAGTCCGTGCNNAAGCTGCAGGTTCGCGGTCTTGTTCCCGGCAATGTTCCTGCCGAACCCGTGGTCAATTTTAATGACCCCGCAAACCTTCGACCTGTCGATGATCTTGCGCACCTGCTCCTCTTCATACAGATAATAGTTGAAGTCGAAATATTTCGAATAGCTGAAGTCCCGCAGCACCTCGCGGCTCTCCTTCGTATTGTCCATGTCATAGACCGCCGTAGGCACGTGCGTTATGTCCATCGTCGCGGCATAACCAAAGATGAGCACCTGTATGACGGGCGGGGCAAAGATAGTAAAGCGCATCCTAGGATCGCGGAACACCTGCAAAAATTCTTTTATGAGTATCGTCTTTATTCTCTCGAACATTTAGGCTATCTTCTTTTTAAATTTACGTATCGTAATCGAGGTGGTTATGATCGCGAAGGCCAATAGACAGAGCGCCTGCGGCCACAAAGTTTCGATCCCGACCTTCTTCAGATATATGCCTCTTAAAATTACAATGAAATACCGCGCCGGTACGAAATATGTTATCGCCTGCACGAACTTCGGCATGTTGAAAATTTCATAGGTGAAACCCGACAGTAAGAACGTCGGTAAAAATGACGTCAGGAGCGCTAACTGGCTCGCCAGGAATTGGTTCTTCGCCGAGACTGAAATAAATATGCCGAGCATAAGGGCGCCCGTCAGAAATAGGCTGCTCAGGCAGAATAGAAGGATAACGCTCCCTCTCAGCGGCACTCCGAAGACGAATCTGCCCATTAAAACTGCTATCAGGAGGTCGAACATCCCGATCACAAAGTACGGGCCGAACTTCCCGAATATAAGTTCGTGGCCGCGCACCGGCGTCGAGATGAGCTGTTCCATAGTCCCCCTCTCCCATTCTTTCGCTATCGTGAGTGAGGTCAGGAGGGCGGCGATTATCATCATTATGATCGCGATGAGACCGGGCACGATGAAGTACTTACTTTGGAAATCCTGATTGAACCAGACGCGCGGCCGCGGGTCGATGGGCACGGAGTTTACGATATTAGCCTTTGCGAGGGAATTCGTTACGATATTCGTATT
>PLLI01000090.1 GCA_003140915.1 Candidatus Omnitrophota bacterium | reverse complement strand
GGAGCTGGACAGGTCCTTGCATTTATCTATCTCTTTTAAGTGCTCGTCCGGCTTGCCCGTCTTGTAGTCCAGTATCCGCACGATGCCGGCCGCCTCATCCGCGAATTCGACCTTATCGTATTTCCCGGTGAAGATTATATTATCGCCGACGGTTACGAGAAGTTTCCGTTCCAGGCCGACCGGCATTACCGGCTCCCGCACAACGGATGCGAACCAGTCCTTGATCGTTTCGGCCTTCTTAAGGCAATCGCGTTCGGTCGTCTCGTCCACGCCCTGGAACCTGAGCTCTCTTTTAAAGGAGTCCATAAATAACCGGAAAGGCGGGAATTTCTTCTTCGCCATAAACTCCCTGTACGTATCCTCGAGCGCCTTGTGGACGCAGTTACCGAAGACAAGGCTCTTCTTTTTAGGGCCGGGCAGTTTCAAAAGGTCGTTGTATAAAAATTTTCTTTTGCACGTTATGTATGTGTTCAGCCTCGTCGGGTTGAGGCTAAGGTTGCCGACCATGTCCTTCAATACTTCGCCTGTCCCGATGAACGGGTCCTGGAGATCTGTTGCCTCAAGCGACTTTTCCAGGATTTTCTCCTCGCCGGGGACCTTAACGCCGTCTTTCCGGATATCGAGTTTCGCCAGATAGAGGCTCGAGATCGAATCGTCGGAGGGACTGGCGGTAAATATGAGGTTGGACTTTGCCCGCGTCATTGCCACGTAAAATAGCCGCGTCTCGTCCTGCAGGTTCAGGTTCCTGGCAGTCTCTTTATCGCGTATATATGCCCTGGCCTTGAACAGGTCCGGCGGTAATTTGATCTTATCGGGGATAGGGCGCGCCGGCCAGTTCTTGTTATTCAGGCAGAATGGGATTATCACGGAACGGAACTCCGTCCCTTTTGCGCCGTGAGCGGTGTAGACCCTGACGCCGGATTGGGAAAGCGTGACCAGGTCCCCCTGGATCGGCAAGCCGTGGTCTTTCCTCGTCTTCATCTCGACGAGGAAATCGTCCAGCCTTATCCCCGGATTCGCTATGTCGCTCGTCTTGATCATATTTACGAAAGAAGAGAGCCCCCTCAGCTGCCGTATCCTCAGGATATTATTCTCGGAATATTCCTTAAGTATATATCTGAATATGCCGGCCTCTTTTATAAAGTCCATAAGGAGCGAATGGATCGACTTTGTCCTTGAATCCTCCAGGAGTTTTTTCACGGCGGCGGCGGCATTTTGGATCCGCGCGGGCTCCCTGAACTTGATTGCGCTACCCTTTGATCCGAAATAGTCGAGGAACTCGGTCAATATCGTNNGTCCGCCGATCTCTTATTCGCGAAATTGACGAACCGCAATATGTCGGATTGCGGTATCTGGAAATAGTCGGCCGACAATACCTTGTAGAGAGCAAGATCGGAGAGTTTGTGTTCGTTGGGATCGACGTGCGCGAGCTCAAGGACGTCGAGAAGCTGTTTGACGCGCAACTCACCGCTGATATCCTCTTTGCCGTCCGTCGCGTACGGTATGCCGGCCTGCAGGAAGGCGTCGATGATCTTCAGGATGTCGGCGCGCTTCCTGACTAAAACGGCTATATCGTCGTAAGAGGCGGCCTTCTTCAGCTCTTTTACCTTATCGACGATGAAGAGGAGTTCCTCCTCTTCGGCGGTGAACTCTTTGAATACTATCTCTTTCGCCNNGATAATCTTTCATCGCCGTGAGCTCTTTGGGTCCCATCCTTTCGGCCGGCGGGATCAGGCCTATTATCCTCGTCGATGAGTCTATCAGCTCCTTGGCGGAACGGTAATTTTCTTTCAGAGAGAGCACCTTCACTTCGGGGAAACGCTCGGTGAAGAGCTTAAAATTGCCAATATTGGCGCCCTGGAACCTGTATATGGACTGGTCGTCGTCGCCGACGCAGAGGAGGTTCGGGTCCTTGTAATCCAGGAGGCAGAAGAGGAATTCCATCTGCGAACCGTTCGTATCCTGATACTCGTCGACCATCACGTATTTATATTGCTCCTGATACTCCCTCTTTATCGCGCCTTCTTTTTTGAGGACCTCCGTCGCGAAGAGTATCATATCGTCGAAGTCGTATCTTCCTCTCTCGTCGAAGATGCGTTTGTCCTTGCCCTCTTTCAGCTCTTCATAGCTTCCATACGCGACGGCCAGCGCCTGGAGGCGTTTTATGTACTTATCTTCGAACGAACGGTAGAGGCTCTCTTTATTATCCAGGTAGCGCCGAAAACTCTCCGGAGATATGCCGTCCCGTTTAAGGTCGCTTATCCGCTGCAGGATCTCTTTCAGGTACGTGTAAGGCGCCCTGAACGGCCGTATCTCATCTAAGGCCGCGGTGTTGTCGAGGATATATTCCATTACCCTCATCCGCTCGACCTCGTCCAGCTGGACCTTGTCGCCGATGTAATTTGCGGCCTCTTCAGATTCCTGTATCAGGTTATTCGCGAAACTGTGGAACGTCCCGACCTCGACGTCGTATCCGGCGAGCCCTATGACCGCGGCAAGGCGTTCCTTCATCGCCTTTGCGGCGGCGTTGGTGTAGGTAAGTATCAGTATATTTTCGGGATTAGCCTTCCTGCGCTCGACTATATAGGCCGCACGCACGCTCAATAGCTGCGTCTTCCCCGTCCCGGGGCCGGCGAGGATGAGAAAAGGGCCTTCGATATGATCTACCGCCTGCTTCTGGAGTTCGTTCAGTTCTCCGTAGGATTTCGAATAAGCTTTCATTTGGAAATTTCGGGGTTACGCGAGCTTTCTTTTTTTAAGGATCTTCGCTATTTTCGAAATAAGTTTCTCTTCGCACGTATAGCTGTAGCCGGTAGTGGATGTCGTGCGGTGCGCGACAAGTATCTTTGCATTGACCAGATCTTCGAGGGCGGGCTTTACCTTTGCTCTCTCTTCCCCTATCCACGTCGAGACACCGCGCGGCGTGTCGATCGAGGCCTGGTTCTCGTGGAAAAAAGTTATTATCTTTACGTGAACGGGCGATTGAAAGATCTTATCGATGTCCATAAAGCTCCTTCTCCAGTGCCTGCTGGACGTCTTTCCGGTTGATAACGCTTAAGAAAACGTGGACGACTTTCGGATCGAACTGGGTGCCGGAATGTTTCCTGATCTCTTCGATGGCAGCAAATATCGTCCTGACGGTGCGGTATGGCCTATTCGTTATCATTGCCTCGAAAGCGCTGACAATAGCCATTATCCTGGCGCCTATCGGTATCTGTTCCTTCTTCAAGCCCTTCGGGTAGCCCGATCCGTCGTAATTCTCATGATGATATAAGATTATAGGAGTCACCGACCTGAGGGCCTTCATATGTTTTATCAGCTCTACGCCCGCCATCGGATGAGCCTTCACTATCGCGTATTCTTTGCCGGTGAGTTTCGACGGCTTGGTAAGGACCTCATACGGCACGACTATCTCGCCCGCGTCGTGGAGGATCGCCGCGTATTCGAGCGACTTCATATTCTCCGCGTCGAGACGCATCTCAGTCCCCATCGCGAGCGCGATCTTCAGGAACGATGCGCGCGGCACATATGTGCCCGGCGCACGGGTGTCGAGGACCTTCGCCAGTGACTTGATGCTCCCTATCGTGAGCCGTTCCTGCTCCTTGTAGAGCTGGGCGTTCTTTATCGCAATGACGGCCTGCTCGCCCATCGTGGCCATTATCTCCTGGTCGAATAAAGTGAACGGTTTTCTGTCTGTCTTGTCGTAAACGGTTATGACCCCGATCGTGTCTTCATCTATGAGCGGCGTGGCGAGGTAATCGCGGCCGCGTATGGGCCTGCCATACTTGAATGCCCTGCCGGGAGCGTGCCTGCCTATCTTGACCTTCTTCAGCCGGACGTTCTTCTTTCGCAGGTCTATGGTGGACTTGGGAAGGAGTATTTTACGTTTCGAATCGACCAGTTTTATCGAGCACCTGTTGGCGCGCATTATCTGCAGCGAAAGGCGGGCTATCCGCGGAAGCAATTCAGCGAGGTCGAGAGTGGAGCTGATGAGCCTGTGGACCGTATGGACCGTGGATAGCGCTATCGCGCGGGGCCGCACCGTCTCGTAGAGGTTCGACAGCTCAAGCTCTTTCTGGATCTCGCGCACTATCGTGTCCATAAAAGCCGCGAAGACATCCAATATCTGGACCGATACGTCCTTCTTTTTATAACACGATCCTATATAGCCGTAAACCTTATCTCCCTGCATTATGGGATATATGAAACCATGCAGGCCCTCCAGGCAATTAAATTTGGTGAGGACCCTGGCCTCTCCGGCCTTTTTGATCACGTTCAATATCAATTTCGCGCAGACAGGGTCTTTGGTTATTGGGACATTTTTATAGTGCGGGCAGCTGCAGGATATGAGCCTGGCAAGGTCGGAAAGTTTCGGGTTCGGTTTTTCGATCACCCACCATGCGGCGGGTTTTATGATACAACCGATGCACTCTTCTTCCTTTTTGAGGCTTATGCTCTTCTTGAGCCTCTCGAAGATCTGTTTCTGGTATATGAGTTCGTTCTTTCTCTTTTCCATAAATTATTATTCGATTATAAGTCCTATGCCGCTAACTGTCAACATAAATGGCCGCATAAATAGCGTCCCGGCCGGTCATTGATTTTGCAACCTTATGTGATATACTTATCGATATGAAAAAGAGAGGCTTTACATTAATCGAACTCATGATAGCAGTTATAATTATCGGCATCCTCGCCTCGATTGCCGCGCCGACCTTTAGAGCGATGAAGGCTAGAGCCATATGTGCTGAGGCGGTTACAGCGATGGCAACTATACGACTCGCCCTGCGCCAGTATTACGTTGAATATGCTCAATATCCGGTATCTTGGGGTGAAAGCTTTCTAAAATATCACGCTACCGACCTGCAAACAATGGGAGTTAACATAGATGATCTAACGGGAAGGTATTTTGAAAAAGACTGCTATGGCGTCGACTTCTCCTGGATCAACCCCGCATATCCGCCTACGTACAGGATATACTGTCTTATATCTCCCATGACCGGTTCTGCCGATGCCAAAGCAATTTTAGATACTAAAGGCGCGTCAGGAACCTTATACATGTATTTAGAAAGTGGAACTATTGGACAGGTCGGCATATCGCAATCGGGTTATCCTGAAGATTAATGGTCCGAATTAATAGATACGGAAAGCAGACCGTCCCCTATTTTTTAATGGCCTGTTCTTCCGCGATCTTGGAATACTTTTCCGGATCTGAATTAAACGTCGCCAAACACATAGCGCAGCAGAGATTATAGATCTTTCCCTTGTATGCAACCGTAATCGGATTATTCATATCGACCTTATTGCCGGTAACCGGACAGATCGTATTATTTACCTTCACCGGTGCGGTGGTAGCTGCCGCTTCCTTGGCCTTTGTTTCGCCGTATTGGCACATCCCGATCCCCGCAAAAGCCGTCGCCAAAACCAGGCATACGATGCCGGTAATAGCGATGACCATAACATTTTTCTTATTCATAACCCCTCCTATTATTACTGCAATCCGCCATTGTTTTTCCGCTCCATCACCTTCGCCTTTTCAATTAAACCTAATTTTTCTTTGAAAAGCTGCAGTATCTGTTCTCTTATATCGTTTGTATCAGATGGGCTCTTCGATGGAACATCTTTGATAAAATCGTCATAGCTTTCTTTTTCTGCTTTCAGATTAACGGCCAGGGTGTAGTCAGAAAGCGCTTTGTCGTGTTGCCCTGTGCGATAATAAGCGAGGCCGCGATTGTAATAAGCAAGCAGGCACTTAGAGGAGATTTCCAGGGCTTTGCTATAATCAGAGATTGCCTGATCAAGATTGTCTTTTTTATAATATGCATATCCTCGCCCCCAATAAGTCATGGGATCTTTGGAGTCAATTTGTACTGCTTTATCATACTCTAATATTGCTTGGTCGTAATTGCCTTGTTTAGTATAAACATACCCACGGCCGCTATAGGCCTCTGCAAGGTTAGGATTCATTTCGATAGCTTTATTAAAATCGTGGGTTGCTTGGTCATACCTGCCATTCTCAGCATAGGCCAATCCCCGAATAACATATGCATTTGCATCATTAGGATTAATTTCTATAAGTTTATCAGAAACCTTTAACAGGGCTTTATCTTTTTTGTCTTTATCATTGTTTAATAAATCACCAAGGTTGTTTTGCGTAACCTTCACTAACTGCTGGAGCTGCTGTTGTTGCCCAATTATTGTGTTAATACCCGATACTACATCATCCACATATTTCTGAGTAAGCATACCCTCAACTTCTATTACACCATCTGTTATCGGCATTTTTATCACAGGCGCTGCTATCAGTTCCTCATTAATAATAACAGCTAACCTTCTACCGATGTTTTCAGATGTCCATTTCGCAAGTTTTTCTTTCCCTTGTTCGGTAAATTTAAGCTCGATGCCGGGTTGCGCGGTTGAGGTGTTTGCTCTTGCGCCGGATACGTCATCCATTACAAGCTGTCCGTGCTCATATCCTTCCACGCAAAGCTCTTCCTTGCCATCTTTTGTTATCATTTTAATACCCTTATAGTCTGGTTTGCATACAAGCCTAAATTCAACAATTACCACTTGAGGCTTTGGGGAAATTTTACTTTCAGCAAAGACCATATTCGCGAAACAAAAACTTAATAAAGTTATTATGGAAAAAAATAATCTTTGCTTTTTCACTTTACATCCTTTCTTGGTCAAGTCCCGCCTCATCATTTTCGCACGTCTCGAATTTTTCCAATTCCATTTTAAAGAAGTGCGAGGGATTTTTCGACATTTTTAAGATTTTCCGAATCCCCTGCTTCCTGAAATAGTTTTTTGGCCTTTTGATAATTCTCTTTGGCTTCTTTATGGTTACCTAAACCATAATAAGCATTGCCGAGATTACTATATGTTCTTCCATCGTTGGGGTTGATCTGCAACGCTAATGACGACATCGCTATCGACTTTTTATATTCCTTCAAATGCCAATATGCGTTGGCAAGATCGATATATGCATACGGCAGCTGCGGATCTATCTTGACAGCCGCCTCGTACTTTTTAACAGCCTCTTCATATTGCCCCTTCTCTACAAGCGCAACTCCTTCATTCACGATCTCTATATAATGTTTTCTGTTCAAACTATCGCTCTGCAGGGCATCGTGGGAAGTCGCGTCATCTCCTGATCCATAGCCAGAAGTCTGGCCGGGCGTTCCTTTCTCTACAACTATCCTTACATTGCCCGTCTTATCTTTTTTTAATGCAAAGCCATCGGCAAATAGTAAAGCGGGAGTAAACACGATAATAAGTAATAATATTTTAGTTTTCATTTGCCTGATAGGCTTAAGAGGATCGCGAGGTCCCCGTTCGCCTTTAATGAATGCGGCGCATTTTTTGGCATAAATATGAATACGCCCGGCCTCATCCCGATCTTTTTGCCATTTAAAACAAACGTGCCTTTGCCTTTCAGCACTGTAACGGCCGCTTCACGCGTCGATGTGTGCTCCGAGATCTCGGTGCCTTTCTTAAGGCACATCAGCGTGTGGTTCGAAATTCCGCCCTTCGCAAGGACGGTACTGAATATCCCTTCCTTCGGAAACTCCATCAACTCTTCAAGATTTTTTACCGTAGATTTAACCATTAGTTACCTATTTTTCATGAAGTTATCGAAGGAGCGGTCGTAGGTCCTCTCCGCCTCTTTCGTGAAGTAACAGGCCGGCAGCTCATCGCTCTTTCTGTGATAGGCCACGCATTCGCAGCATATGCCGTGCCTCGGGCACCCGGCATACGTGCAATTGCACGCCGCTATATTTTTCTTCTTATTACTACAATCCGCCATTGTTTTTCCGCCCCATCATTTTCGCTGTAGCTATCCTCTATCCATTGTTGCATACGTAAGAGATTGAATTGCGGCTTCGCCTTCTGCGTCATTTACAATTTCAATATGAGGCTCGGTGTCCACGATTCCAAACTTTAAGCTTCCTCTTAAATAGTATTTCTTGCCTGCTTCGACTTTTATCTTTCGTGAGGGATTTTGCGCTAACCAATTTTCTACTGAAATAACAGTATCCCCCGGGTCAGCTTCATAGACAAAATAGGTACCACTGTTTACTCCCCCTACGCGTTTTCCATTCGCAGTAACATATATCCCTCTCAAACATCCAAAACCTTCTCTTTCTCGATATACATAGATAAAACCTTTATTTGGATCCCCTGACGGGACATACTGCTGCGGGCCTTTTTTAAGCGCTACCACCATTGGCGTAGCACATCCGGCTATGGTAATCAATGCAAAGAGCGCCAAAACCAAATATACAATCTTTCTCATATGCTGCTCTCCCTTTTATTTAACTTCCCCTGCATTCTCGCCCGTCCCGAATTTCCCCGGACTATACTCTGCGAAAAACTTCATTATAGACGTCTTTCCTATTACCTATCATAAGAATAATTACAGTCGACGCCTCAACCCGGTAAATTACGCGCCAGTCTCCGACCCGAAGCTTCCTGTGCCCTTTGAGGCTTTGGCGAAGAGGTTGACCGTATAGGACGGGATCGGTTTGAAGCCGGGTTTCGATGGCCTTACGGATACGTGTCTGTATATTGGCTGGGATACGCCGGATATCATCCTTAACTTCTGGATGATATAGTAGGTCGTATTTCATTACTTGCCCCACACCTTTTTATGGGAAATAGCTTTTTTGCGGCTGAATGTTCGCTCTCGCTTTTTCGCTTCTTTCACCCAAAAGTTATCCTCACAGAACTCCAGGGCTTCCTTTATAAGGTCGCGGGCTTTCAGCGAAAGCGAAACACCGTCTCTCTTTGCCATATCTACTATGGCAAAGTACATCGGCGGTTCAAGCACCACATTAAGTCTGGGCATCTTTGTAGCCATATCGTTCACCTCCACATAATAAGTGTATCATAAGTGATGAACCTTGTCAACCCCACCCCATCATTTTCGCCCATCTACGGATTTTATTTAAT
>PLLI01000108.1 GCA_003140915.1 Candidatus Omnitrophota bacterium | reverse complement strand
TAGCGGCAATAGCCCTTCTTCCGAAATTATTCGAGAGGGTCAGAGCTCTCGAAGCAAAAATAAAAGAATTAGAGAAGTGAAAAAACAGAGGACGCTCAAAGAACCGGTCACGGTAGAGGGCATAGGCCTCCAGACCGGGAAAAAAGTAACCCTGACCCTGAAAGGCTCTCCGGCAGATTCCGGAATAAGCTTTAGAAGAACAGACCTTCCTGATAAGCTGACCCTAAACCTTAGAACGATAAATTTAGCCGATTCCGGATCAGCGGAACGCAGGACGACGTTAGGTTTCGGCCCGCTTCAAATACAGACCATAGAACATCTTCTGGCGGCGCTCTCCGGCCTTTCAATAGATAACGCGCTCGTCGAGCTTGATAACGAGGAACTGCCGGGACTGGACGGCAGCGCTAAAACCTTTACGGATATTTTAAAAAAATCCGGCATCGTCGAGCAGGATGCGCCGAAGAAATTTTTAAAAGTCGATAATGTCGCATGGTGCTCTTCCAAAGATAGTTTTATAGCGGTCTTCCCTGATGAAGAGTTCAAGATCTCATACACATTAGCATATAATAATCCGGCCCTCGGAACGCAATTTCGCAGTATTGTGGTTAATGAATCGAATTTTGAAAAGGAGATAGCGCCTGCCAGGACGTTCTGCCTGGAAGAAGAGGCCCGCGAACTTTTAAAGAGAGGCTTCGGCAAGGGAGCAAATTACGATAATACGCTGGTCATGGGAAAGAACGGCCCCATTAAAACTACTTTAAGATTTCCCGATGAGCCGGTCAGGCATAAGATACTCGACCTGATAGGCGATTTATATATTTTAGGGATGCCCGTAATAGGGCATGTGGTAGCAATAAAGAGCGGGCACAGCCTGAACATGGAACTGGTTAAAAAATTGAAAGAGGAGAAAACATGGACATAGAGGCACAGTCGATAATAGGGAAAGCNNACCGAAGGTAAGGTTGTCGGGATAAAGAATGTAACTATAAATGAGCCGTTTTTTCAGGGCCATTTCCCGGGCCACCCGATAATGCCAGGGGTCCTTATAATCGAGGCCATGGCGCAGGTGGGCGGTGTCGGCGCGCTCACCATGAAGACCAATATCGGGAAACTCGCGTATTTCCTGAGCATAGACAGCGCGAGGTTCCGCAAACCCGTAGTACCCGGCGACGTCCTGAGGATTGAGGTCGATCTCTTGAAGGCAAAACTTAACATAATGAAAACACACGGCGTGGCCAAGGTGGACGGTGAAACGGTTGCGGAAGCGGACATGATGTTCGCGTTTATTAATCCGGACGAGACGAAATAAGACAGAGGGTGCAGAATGGCGAGGATAGGACTTGTAGCGGGAGCGGGTAAGCTTCCCATAGTATTTGCGGACGTAGCCAGGCAAAAGGGCGATACGGTCATAGCCTTTGGCCTGAAGGGCATTACCTCGCCCGACCTTGAGAAGCATGTCAGTAAATTACATTGGGTCCCGTGGGGCAGCCTGCAGAAAGCCATATTTCTCCTGGCAACCGAAAGGATAAAGAAAATCGTAATGCTGGGTAAGGTCAAAAAAGACGTTTTGTTCAAGGACGACGCCGCGCTGGATAAAGACGCAAGATCGATGATGGATAAACTGAAAGATAAGAAGGACTACGCCGTATTGAACGGGATAAATGACATTCTTTCAAAATTCGGAGTGGAGGTTTTGGACTCGACCACCTATCTGAAAGAGCTGATACCCTCCCGCGGCGTATTGACGAAACGCGAACCCTCGCAGGAAGAGTTGGCGGATATCGATTACGGTAAAGACGTAGCGAAGGCGCTCTCAGGCTTCGATATCGGCCAGACGATTACGATTAAAGATAAGACTGTTATAGCCGTCGAAGCGATCGAGGGGACCGATGAAACTATCATGCGCTCCGGCCGTCTCATGAGCGGCGGATTCGTAGTAGTCAAAGTAGCAAGGCCCGACCAGGATATGCGGTTCGACGTCCCGCTCATCGGGCTCGACACTGTAAAGGCCCTCGCCGACTCAGGCGCCACGGCGCTTGCCCTGGAAGCGGATAAGACCCTCCTGATGGACAGAGAAGAAATAATAAAACTCGCCAACGAAAAAAATATCTCGATCGTGATAATTTAACGTATTAAAGGCAGGATGGCTTTAGCCGCGCGCATGCTCGCGCCGGGCAAGCCGAGAGCGGACTTCACGCCGGCCAATTCCTTCCGCATGGTATCCAATTTCTTCTTATCGGCCAGGATCCCGGTCACCTCTTCGGATATATTCAGCGCCGTTGCATCATTCTGTAGGAATTCGGGAGCTACCTGCCGTCCTGCGATTATATTGACTATTCCTATGAAAGGTATGGTGGCAACAAATTTATAGAGCAGATACGTGAGAAGATTGGCTTTATAAATTATTACAAGTGGAATTCCGATAATCGCAGTCTCTAACGTAGCGGTGCCGGATGCGACTATTGCAAAATCGGAGATGCTAAGGACATTATGCGTATCGCCGTCGGCAATTTTTACATCCAATCCTGAATCAAGGAGAGCTTTTTTGTAAAGGCTTACCGGAAGATCCGGGTATTTTGCGATTATGAATTGAGTTTCCGGCATCTTTTCCTTGATTACTTTTGCCGTGCCTGCCATTACGGATAGAAGATTTTCGATCTCGAGTTTGCGCGATCCCGGGAGAAGAGCTACCGTTAGCCTGTCTTTTGCAAGAGCGTAAGTTCTGAGGGTCTCATCTTTTGACCGGGTAGGCTTTACCGTATCCAGCAGAGGATGGCCAACAAATTCGACATTCACGCCGTAAGTCTTATATAGTTCCTCTTCGAATTTAAAAAATACGATTATCTTATCGACGCATCTTTTTATTATCCCGATCCTGTCCCGGCCCCACGCCCAAACCTGCGGGCTTATATAGTAAGCGACAGGTATAGACCTTCTCTTAAGCTCTTTGGCTAACCGCAGGTTGAAACCGGGGTAATCGACGAGTATGGCCAGGTCCGGCCGCTCCAGGTCTATTTTGCGCAGTATGCCTTTGTAAACTTTTCCGACGGTAAATATATTCTTTAATACCTCGGCCAGACCCACAAGGGCGAGTTTCGATATGTCGAAGATGATCTCTACGCCCGCATCCTTGGAAAGATTCCCGCCCATCCCGAAAAACCGCAAGGCAGGGTTCAGGGACCTGAGATCTCTTACAAGGTTTGAGGCATGCAGGTCGCCGGAAGGTTCACCCGCAATGATGAGGATCTTCTTCTGGTTCATGGCTTATGGCCGGAAGGGTTTATCTTGTCGATTATCTCGAGCGCTACCTGTAAAGCGCGTCTTCCCTCGACGCCGGAGACGATCGGTTTCTTGAGCGTCCTTACACATTCTACGAAGGACTTCAATTCTTTCTTAAGAGGCTCTTTCTTCTTTATCTTTATCTTATCTTTTATGATCTTGTCGTCGGTTTTTTTGAATACCGCGGCCTCCTGCGTTACATAATCCAAAGAGACGTATGAGTCCTCCTGGAATATACGCATCTTGCGCACGACATCTTTGGTGACGCGACTGGCCGTGATGTCCGCTATCGTGCCGTCCTCGAACGTGAGACGGACGTTCGCAACATCCTCATAGTCCGAGATCGTGCTCAGGCCCACAGCTTCGATATGGGTCACATCCTGTTTCATCAGGCCGAGGACTATATCTATATCGTGGATCATCAGGTCCAGGACGACGCCCACGTCATCGACCCTCTTGTAAAATGGCCCCAGGCGCTGACATTCTATGAATTTAGGTTTTTTTAAATACGGCTCTATGGCAAGTACCGCAGAATTGAACCTTTCGATATGCCCGACCTGTATTATGAGGTTCTTTTCCTTGGCTATCTCTATCAATTCATCGGCTTCCGAAAGCGTCTTGGTAATGGGTTTTTCGATCAGAACGTGTATATTATGGTTCAGGAAATCCTTGGCTATGTTATAGTGCAGGCTCGTGGGGACGGCTATGCTCACAGCATCGACCTTATCGAAGAGGTCCTCATAGTCGGAATAGCTGGCCGTGTGGTACTTCTTGCCTATCTCAAGTGACCGTTCGATATTGCAGTCGCAGACACCTACGAATTTGACATGTTTTATCAACCGTGAATATACCTTGGAGTGGAACGCGCCAAGACGGCCCGCGCCCACCACCCCTACCTTTATTTTTTCCATATGGAAAGGATTATAACATTAAATTTTCCCCTCGACAACCTTTTTTTCTTATGTTAATATGGCGTTAATATATGGAAAATTATAAAAGGCTTATAAAGTTCGTTCTTCCGCACGTCTGGGTGCTTGGCTTAGCCGGGTTATGCATGATCGTATCGTCCGCTTTCGGCGGAGTATCGATAGGCATGATAATCCCGCTGGTGGACAATATAATAACCGGCAAGAAGATAACCGTGCCCCACGGCGTAAGCTTACCCGGGCCCGTAAAGAGCCTCGTGGATCTGGCCAATTCACTGACCCCGCTTCAACTCTTGAACGACATGATCCTGATCGTCATCGTATTATGGCTCCTGAAGAGTTTCTTCGAATTTTGCCAGACCTACCTGATGAATGACGTCTCCCAGCGCGTCATAAGGGATGTCAAGAATATCATATACAAGAAGCTCCTTACCCTCTCCATGGATTTTTACTCCAAAAACGCGACGGGGAAACTGATGTCCCGCATAACGAATGATGCGGCCATAATAAGAGATGCGATATCGACCGGCCTCACCGACCTTTTATACCAGCCCGTCCAGCTCATCGTCTATATTGGGCTCCTTTTATTTGTTAAGGTATATTTTTCGATCTCCTGGGTGCTCATCGGCATCAGCCTCCTCTTATTTGGCCTTGTCGTCTATCCTGTCGTGAAGATCGGCAAGCGCCTGAAATCGATCTCGCGGCAGTCGCAGGAAAAGATGAGCGACATAACGACGACGCTTCACGAGACGATATCCGGTATCCGGGTCGTCAAGGCCTTCTCGATGGAAGATTACGAATCCAGGAAATTTGCGGCCCAGAACCAGGGTTTATATAAGCTTACGATGAAACAGGTGAAGCGCATGACGGTCGTCAGCCCCATCACCGAATTCGTGGGGATAGCCTGTGTTGCGATAATACTCTGGATAGCGGCGAAAGAGATAATCTCCGGCGCTCTTTCTGCGGGCGCCTTCATAACTTTCCTGGCCAGCCTTTTATCGGTGATGAGGCCGATAAAGCGTCTCACCAATGTCTATGCCATAAACCAGCAGGCAATGGCCGCAGCCGAAAGGATCTTCGAAACGCTCGACGCCAAATCATCCGTTTCCGAGAAGCCGGATGCCGTCATTTTGCCGAAAATAAAGAAAGACGTCCGGTTCGAAGAGGTCTGTTTCAAATACGAAGACAAGGAAGTGCTTAAAGGCATATCGCTCGAAGTGCGCGTGGGCGACGTGGCCGCGTTCGTCGGCCCAAGCGGCGTAGGCAAAACGACGCTCGTCAACCTGATACCGAGGTTCTATGACGTGACGGCAGGACGCGTCACGATCGACGGTGCTGACATACGCGATTGCACGCTCAAGTCTTTGATGGAGCAGATAGGTATAGTTACCCAGGAGACGATCCTTTTTAACGATACGGTTACCGCAAACATATCATACGGCTCCGGTGTCCATACAAAAGAAGACGTGATAAAGGCTGCCCGCATCGCTAACGCCCATGATTTCATTATGAAGATGCCGAAGGGCTACGATACCATAGTGGGCGAGCGCGGCTTCAGGCTTTCAGGCGGCGAGAAGCAGCGCCTCGCCATCGCCAGGGCCGTATTCAAGGATCCGCCCATACTCATACTCGACGAGGCCACCTCCCAGCTTGACACGGAGTCGGAACTTCTCGTCCAGGAAGCGATAGACAGGATGATGAAAGGCAGGACCGTATTCGTTATTGCCCACCGCCTTAGCACTATCAAGCACGCATCGACGATTTACGTCCTTGACCGCGGCATGATAGTCGACAAGGGTTCCCACGAGGAGCTTCTCCGTGAAGAGAAGGGCTTGTATAAGCGGCTTTATGACATGCAATTCAAAGATAACCTGTTAAAATGATACGAAAGTAAGCTCAACGCCAGCGTAAAAATTTAGATGTTGCTAAAACACAATACACAGCATATAATATACTACTCAAAATTATAGGCAGGGTCCGGATTTTGACAGAGCGAAATTCGGACCTATCAAATTGTATGTAAAACTCAAAATTTCCTCTGAAAAATTTTGAGCCAAAGAAAGGAAGATCAGCTGTATGGTAGAGTCTACGTTGATGAAGAACTTATTGGAAGCGGGTGTGCATTTTGGCCACGAGACGAAGAGATGGAACCCGAAGATGAAAAAGTACATATTCGGCCAGAAGAACGGCATCTACATCATTGATCTCGAGAAGACGGAAGATGCCATCATCAAGGCCTGTGATTTTTTGAAGGGTGTCATCGAGGCGGGACATTATGTCCTGTTTGTAGGAACAAAGAAACAGGCGCAGGATATAATAAAAGAAGAGGCCTCGAAATGCGGCATGTTTTACGTCAACCAGAGATGGCTGGGCGNNACGAATTTCCAGACGATAAAGAAGAGCCTGAGGCGCCTGGAGGAGCTCGAGAGAATAAAAGAGGACGGCACCATGGCGAAGCTTTCGAAGAAAGAGGCGTCCAAGCTCACTAAAGAGATGTATAAGCTGAATAAGAACCTCGAAGGCGTCAGGGCGATGGATAAATTGCCGAAGGCTATGTTCGTCATCGATGCGAAGAAAGAGGACATCGCAGTGAAGGAAGCGAATATCCTCGGCATCCCGGT
>PLLI01000127.1 GCA_003140915.1 Candidatus Omnitrophota bacterium | reverse complement strand
GCAGATTCGTCGAAATCCGAAAACAATAATGTATCCATTTTTGCCTCGGTCCGTTCCTATCTCTTGGAATGGATGCGGATGAGTGCTCGGCCGATAATACAGAAAGATACTATACCACCTGCCGGAACCATAAAGATCGATAACGGCCAACCGTATACCAACTCTACCGTAGTAAGATTAAGCCTGTCAGCCTTGGACAATCAAGGCGGTTCCGGCATAGATAAGATGGCCTTCTCGGTCGACAATCATAATTGGACAAGCCCTGAATTGTATAATCAAACCAAGGTATTTAGACTGCCTTCCGGTGACGGTACGAAAACCATATATGTAAAATTTTCTGACAAGGCGGGCAACTGGTCAGCCGTTTATTCCGGCTCGATAATCCTCGATACAATTCCGCCTAAGCTATCGATCTTAACGCCTAAAAATGGAACGATTGTACACACGCCCAATATAGCGGTAAACTACACGGTCGACGGAACCCGGAAGTCGCAGCGATTTGCGCTTCGAAAGGCTCAAAATACGGTTACTGTGACAGAAAGCGATCCGGCAGGTAATATCGCTACCGCTTCGGTTCAAATAATGCTAACTTATGTTATCACCTCTCAGGCGTATCCCGGCGGAAACATTATTCCTTCAGGCGACGTATCGGTCAATACTACTGGTTCTCAGTTATTCACCATAACCCCGAGAACAGGGTTTGGAATATCGGATGTGTTGGTGGACGGCATATCTCAAGGAGCGATATCAAACTATACATTTAGTAATGTCACCACAAACCATACGATATCGGCTAAGTTCTTGGCGAATGCCCCGTCGAATCTCTTGACCAGGGGCCTGTCTGCTACCCGGGTTCAGCTTACATGGACCGATAACGCAAATAACCAGGCAGGCTGGATGGTCCAGAAGAGTACAAACGGAGTGAATTTTATGGAAGAAGCCCTTATAGTACCTGCAGGGCTTGATGTTGTAGCGACAAGCATATCAACCGGAACTCTCACTTTAGGCGCCGGCAGCACAGTGACCATAGCTGCGATACCGGGCGGCCCGGGTGGCCCTTCTGTAGGAACCACGCCGCCTCTTACCGACGGCCCAACAGTCATATTAAGTAAGCCGTTCTCCGCGTCAAGTTTAACTACAGGCGGCACTAGCACCTACACGTTTAATAACCTGACGCCGGGTCAGACATACTACTTCAGGGTGGGCGCTGTTAAGGTTTACGATGGCCCGAGTAGTTATTTAAATTCGAGTGCCGCGACGTATGTAAACAGAGAGCTATTATCCAGTATTGTCACCACAAGCGGCTATCGCCTGATCCTACAAAAGCGGAAGAGTGATAATACCCTTGAGCCGGCCGTTCCATTCGTTATAAAAGGCGTCAACTGGTGCCCTGCGAGTATCGGAAACCCCGGTCCCAATGCCTACGGGGGCGAGAATCTTATGCGCGCCGAATTCAGCAACTGGTGCGATACGGATATGCCTCTTATGGGAACTATGAACGCCAATGCCATAAGGACTTTCCAGGATTTCGGATTGACCGGAGCTTATCCAAAGGACTGGAAATATATCCTCGATAAATGCTATGCAAATAACATAATGGTTATAGTAACAGTTGACAGATGTATCGCTGATGAGGCGAGGGTCCGGAATATCGTCACCGAATACAAGGACCATCCGGCCATCCTTATGTGGCTGGTTGGTAACGAATGGCCCATATGGCTATTGTATGGCGCTTATCCGGAGNNCGCTGCGCCCAGCTTATCAAGACGATCGACACTAATCACCCCGTTGCTACTTCTATAGGCGATATCAATGCTCCCAGCGACGCCACTATCAAAGATATCGTTGAAAACCGTTGTCCGTCCGTGGATGTATGGGGATTTAACATTTATAGAGGCAAAACATTCACGAGCCTTTTTGACCAATGGAGCAGTATAGCCCTTGAGTATAAACAAAAGCCGATGTTCCTCTGTGAATTCGGGTGTGACGCGTATGATATAAATGCCGATCAGGAGGATCAGGTCGGACAGAGGACTTATGAATATTACCAGTGGCAGGACATATCAAAGCATTTATCAGCTGACAGCACCGCTAAAGTCTGCGCTGGCGGATGCGTCTTCGAATTTGCTGATGAATGGTGGAAAGCAGGCGATCCCGGGTCGCATGATACCGGAGGCTGGTACACAAATAACTGCCCTGATGGCTATGCCTCAGAGGAGTGGTGGGGGCTGGTAGGCATAGACAGAACCCCCCGCTTAGCCTACCAGCTCTTCAAGGAGTATTTTGGTGGCCTGATCCCGGAACCTCCGCCGTCGGCTGAAGAGTCAAATGTAGTGCGTTTCAGCACACAACCCGATACTATTACTACAAATATCCAAACCTACGTAATAAACGATGTTTTTGACAATGTCTCATCGGTTACCTTAAACGGCGCAGCTATAACGCTCGACCACTACAAAGGATTTTCGAAAGACGTTACCCTGACTACAGGATCGAACAACTTTACCCTTTACGTTGTATTCACTGACTCAACCGAGAAGACATATAACAAGACGGTCGTATATGATCCTGGTTACTCTACGGCCGATAAGAAAATGCTGTACGTAAATGATGTCGCAATAGACCTCGACGTAGGAGCCTTGATAGGAAGGCTTCCGGCCCAGGCCGTCGCAATTACCAATAACGGCAGATATATCGTTGACGCCAATGGAAATGTCTATTCCACGGCGAATAACAAACTCACGGGACCGAAGCTCAATCTCGGTACGGGGCCTCACTATCCGCTCTTTTCCAATGACGACAATATTATTTATTCAAAATTATGCGCGCTCAACTTCACAACGAACACAGTTATCACGAATAACCTGCCTCTCTCTGTAATGAGTGATACATGTAAGATAGACGCCAACGGTAATATATTCTGCATTAACCAGTCAAATGTAGACTACAGTAAGAACGAAGTTAAGGAAATGGAGCCAACAGTATTTGGCATTGTCAAAGATTTTAATTGTGCCAGAACTGGATTTTACTTTTGCAATTCCGGCATGAGCAGGGACGGGTCGCTGGCGGTTGCCGCTTCGTGTGGAGGTGCGGAAGGAAATATAGACATTATAGATGTCGCCACTGGTGCGATAGTTAAGACGCATAATGGGCTGTCAGACTGGACCGGCGACTGTGTCTCATCGTATGACAATTCGAAGATCTTCGTAGGTAGTTACGGTAATGCTTACTATGGCGGAGGCAACATATATGTCATAGATGCATATTCGAAGGATATGCTAAGCTCTTATCATCAGTTCGGCGCAAGGCGCCTTGCCGTATCTCCCGAGAATATATTTTCTACGTCTACAATTTTGGATTTTAATCAGGATGGAACTCGTGTGTACGGCTCTAAATATCATCGCGGTATAGAAGTGTTTACATTGGACGCCAATTCACAGCTTGTGTATCAGAAGAGCTACTTCCTTGCTTTAGCTGATGGCTACTCAATGCTTCCGGTAAAGATTTTGTATAAGAAAAATTATTAATATCAAAATTGCCAGTTATGAAGTTTAAATTAAGGCGTTATTTCCTATATTACCTGGGCCGTGTGGTTGCCTTTATATTTTATGTGATCCCTCTTGAAATCGGGCTATCCATCGCATCCGCATTGGGGAGATCGGTCTTTTACATTCTTCCGCGCTACAGAAATCTCACGATCGAAAATCTAAGATTTGCTTTCGGCAATGAAAAATCGGAGGATGAGCTTAAAGGTATAGCGAAGCGCGTCTTCCAGAATTTGGGCAAGAATGCCGTAGAGCTGGTGAATTTGCCGAAATTCAACAAGCCTGTGATGGACCGGTTCGTCGGGTTCAGGAACCGTGAAAGACTCGATGAGGCATACAAGAAAGGCAACGGCGTAATAGTCCTGACCGCCCATTTCGGGAGTTGGGAACTAATGGCCGCGGCCCTCCGCGAAAATAACTGTCCCGGTGTCACGATAGGCAGGAGAATATATTTTAAGAAGTACGACGACTTTTTAAATAAGCTGCGCAGGTCCCGGGACGTCGAAGTGATATATCGTGACGAATCCCCCCGAAAGATGTTAAAGACCCTGAGAAAGAATTGGATCGTAGGTATTGTTGCCGACCAGGATGTAGATTCGGTCGATGGCGTCTTCGTCAATTTTTTCGGCCGCCAGGCCTATACGCCGATAGGCCCGGTCGCGCTCGCGAAGGCGAGCGGCGCCGTTCTCTTGCCGGTCTTCATCATAAGAGAGGGCAATAGGCATACGATCGCGATCGAAGAACCCGTTGAATTGATTGACACCGGAAATAAAGAGGCCGATATCATTAATAATACCCAGAAATGGTCGAATGTGGTAGAATCATATATAAGAAAATATCCGGACCAGTGGGTCTGGATGCATAGAAGGTGGAAGACTAAAAAGCAATGATAAGTATAAGATATTTAACCATAATTCTTGTGCTGTCGATGATAGCGGCGGGAGGATGCTCGAAGAGGGATTCGGTTGCCCAGGCAGTAGAGACGGTCAATCCCGTTCCGAGCGGCCCCAAAACAATTGCGGACGACCCCAAGGCGGTAGATCAGGTCAAACATAAGGTCATGGCGTTCGATCTCGAGGGTTTGGCCGACGACGGTTCCAAAAAATGGGACGTGAAGGGGCAGTCCG
>PLLI01000057.1 GCA_003140915.1 Candidatus Omnitrophota bacterium | reverse complement strand
GAAACGGCGCGCAATAAGGCGGCCGACCAGGCCGGCAACTTCATGTTCAACAGGGAGAAACAGATCGAATATCTGACCGGACAGATGTCCGGGAGAGCGCCCATAATAGTTGCGCCTTACGATGCTGAATTATACGGCCACTGGTGGTATGAAGGGCCGCAATGGCTGGATTTTCTGATCAGGAAGATAAAATATGATCAGAAAACGATAGCTCTTACGACGCCCGGTGAATACCTCAAGCTTTATAAAAAATACCAGGTCCTGGTGCCTGCCGCATCAAGCTGGGGGTGGAAGGGCTACAGCGAAGTCTGGCTTGAGGGGTCTAACGATTGGATATACCGGCACACGCATAAGATGGCCGAGCGCATGGTAGAGATGGCGAAGGGCCATAAACACGCTAAAGGGCTTCTTTTGAGAGCGCTGAACCAGATGGCCAGAGAGCTTCTCCTCGCCCAGTCAAGCGATTGGGCCTTTATAATGAAGACGGGATCACACGTCCCCTACGCAGTCGAGCGCCTTCGCCAGCACGCGGAAGATTTTAACGAGCTTTACGACGAAATAAAAGAGAACGCGCTCGACGAAGAATATATAAAAAAGCTGGAAGAAAAATTCAACATATTCCCGGACATAGATTATTCGGTTTCCGGCACTTAACCAAAAGAGATGAACTCGACAAAGACATTGGGCATTGCCTTCCTCTGGCACATGCACCAACCGTTTTATAAAGACCCGCTCTCAAATAAATACATGATGCCGTGGGTACGCTTACGCGGCGTCAAGGATTACTTCCCCATGGCAGCGCTCGTCGATAAATTCGACGGCGTTAGAGCCACCTTCAACCTCGTCCCGTCCCTTGTCGAACAGTTAAACGACTACGTCCATAATTCCGCGAGTGATATTTATCTCGACATGACCATGAAGAAGGCAAGTTCTCTTACAGAAGCGGATAAGCTTTTTATTCTCAATAATTTCTTCAAGGTAAATTTTAAACGGTTCATCGAACCTAACGCCAGGTATTCTGCGCTCCTCATCAAAAAAGGCATCAAGCCCCTTTCCGGCTCGGCCCTGAAAAATGTGATGAAAAGTTTTTCTGATTCCGATTTCCTCGACCTTCAAGTCCTATTTAACATTGTATGGTTCCATTCGATCAGCGTGGAAAGCGATGTAAACCTCGAGAACCTGGTTAATAAGAAGAAGGGATATGCGGAAGCGGACAAGGATTACATAATAACCAAGCAGAAGGAGATACTGAGCCGTGTTATCCCTCTGTATAAGAAACTTTCAGACGAGCGAAGGATCGAAATAACAACGACGCCTTTTTATCATCCCATATTGCCGCTTCTGTGCGATACCTCAATTGCGAACGTCTCCTCACCCGGCATGGAGCTGCCGAGGAAATTCTCGCATCCCGAGGACGCGGCCTGGCATATAGAGGAAGCGGTCAAGTACCATACCCAGCAATTTGGCTCGCCCCCGAAGGGGATGTGGCCATCCGAAGGCAGTGTTTCCGACAAGGCGATAGAACTGATGATCTCAAAGGGCATAAAATGGATTGCCACGGATGAGGATATACTCTTCCGCACGCTTTCATCATACGACAGAAAATATAATGGCGAGGGATCTTTTGACAGGAGGGTCATATATCGCCCGTATAAAATCAAGAAAAATTCCGGGAGCCTGTCGATGATCTTCAGGGATAAGAACCTGTCGGACATGATAAGTTTCAGTTACAATTCATGGGATCCGCATGACGCGGCATGGGACCTGATAGGCCATTTTAATACGACGGCGCAAAATCTCAGACGCGATACGGATAGCGGATTATTGACTATCGTAATGGACGGGGAGAACGCATGGGAATATTACGAGGATAACGGCAGAAGATTCTTTGAGACCCTTTATGGTTCGCTCGATAGGCAGGATAGCATATGCTCAACCACCATAACGGACTATCTCTCTTTAGAACCACCCAAGAGGACGCTCTCCAATATCTTTCCAGGATCGTGGATCAACCACAATTTCGAGATATGGATAGGGCAGGAACAGGACAACGTGTCATGGGGATATCTTGCAAATGTAAGGAAAGACCTTGTCAAATTCAGTAAAGAGGCCGGCCTGAAGGAAACTGCCGTAACCCAAGCCTGGAGAGAGCTTTACATCGCTGAAGGAAGCGACTGGAACTGGTGGTATCAGGGTAAGGCGCATGCAGGCAGCGATAACCCTTTCGATAAGCTATACCTTACCCATCTCAAAAATGTCTATAAACTGCTGAAAAAGCCGATACCCGATTTTCTTAAGATTTCTATTGCATAAGTATTTAAAAATGAGTATAATAAAAATCTAACATTTGAAAGGGGGGACATGGCATGGCAAGGACACCGACGTTCAAACTGGGTAAATCCTCGAACCCGACAATGACGAAAGAGGATGTAACGAAACTCGTCGAGAAGAAGGCCTACGAACTCTACGAGAAGAGAGGCCGCAAGTCGGGCCATTCGATAGACGATTGGCTGGAAGCGGAGAGGATCATTAAGGGTAAGTTGTCGAGCAGGTAGTAGTAAAACAGATTTTATAAGGGACAGATACCTAAAAATAGGTATCTGTCCTACTTTTTTATGATATAATTACCTAATAATATAACCGAGGAACAGATGCGGGAATTCCTTTTATCCTTTATACCTATATTCGTGGCTATGGACGCCATAGGCGTCCTGCCGTTATTTATCGGTTTTACCGGACACCTCAAGAAACACGAGAAACAGAAGATACTCACCCAATCCATAATAACGGCGTTTGTAGTCGGGATCTTCTTCTTATTTTTGGGCAAATGGATATTCAAGGTCCTCGGTGTCATGGTGGCCGATTTTAAGATAGCCGGCGGCCTCGTCCTTCTGGCTATCTCCCTGCGGGATCTCTTGCGCAATGAGAAAGTGCAGAAAATACCTTCGGATACATTGGGGGCGGTCCCTATCGGGACGCCTCTTATTACCGGGCCGGCCGTCCTCACCACCATAATAATCCTGCTCGATTCATACGGCCCGTTCCTGACGATATCATCGTTTATAATAAACCTTATGATTGTATGGGTCACATTTTATTTCGCGACGGAGATATCCAGATTTTTAGGTAAGGCGGGATCCAAGGCCGTCTCGAAGATAGCGAGCCTCCTTCTGGCAGCGATTGCAGTCATGATGATGCGCAAAGGCGTTCTAGATACTGTAGCGTTTTTCCTATCCCAAAAGAGTTAACCATGTTAGTATCGATAATTTTTATCATTATACTGCTGCTGATCGCAGCTCTCACCGCCGCATCCGAGATATCCATCATATCCGTCTCGAGGATCAGGCTGCGCAGGCTTGCCGCGTCCGGCTCCAGATCGGCGCAGATAATATTGAAGATGCTTGAGGCGCCGGAGAGGTTCTTCAGCACGATCCTCGTCGTGAATAATATCGTCGGTACGCTGACCGCGGCGATCATAACGGTCATGATGATCGCGGCCGTTAAAGATAATAATAAAGGCGTAGTGCTTGCGACGGTAATAGCATCTCTTTTAATTATAGTATTTGAGGTCGTAGCGAAGAGCATAGCGGCGATCCATTCCGAAAAACTTTCCCTCATGTTTGCCAAGCCGGTCAATACTCTCATCCTGATATTTTTACCGGTGGTCAAGGGCCTTGTCTACATCACGAACTTCATACTAAAGATAATCAGCCGCCAGGTCCCGTCGAAACCCACCTTAATCACCGAAGAAGAATTGAGGGCCCTCATCAAGCTGAGCGCGGAGGAGAATGTCCTGCACAAAGAAAAATACAAAATGCTTACGAAGGTATTCGATTTCAGCAATACGGTCGTAAGGGACGTGATGACGCCGAAGAAAAATATCATATCCATAGACGTAAGCTCTAATTTCGAAGATATCATGAATAAGGTCCTCGAATCCGGCTATTCGCGCCTTCCTGTTTATAAGGATAACCCCGATAACATCGTCGGGATAATCAACATGAAGGATCTCCTCAACCTCTCGGTCAATAAAGAGCTCGTCGTGCTCCACGATATAATATATCCTGCAACGGTCTTCCTCGAAACAAAAAAAGTTCCGGAGCTCCTCAAGGAATTCCAGAAAGGCCATACGCATATCGGCATAGTTGCCGACGCTAAGGGTAAGCTGACCGGAATAGTTACTCTCGAGGACCTTTTAGAAGAGATCGTGGGCGAGATAGAAGACGAGTACGATACCCGCGCGAGCTACTACAAGAGTCCAGAGTAAACATGCTTAAAATCACAGAAGCCTTCACGGGGATAAAGAAGAACGTCATCGTTCTGAGCGTAGTGAGTTTTTTTACCGACATTTCCAGCGAGATGCTCTATCCTATCGTGCCCATATTCCTTACCAGCGTCCTGGGCGCGCCCATGTCGGTGCTGGGCCTGATCGAAGGCGCGGCCGAATCTGCCGCCAGCATACTCAAGGCATTCTCCGGATGGTTATCAGACAGGATCGCTAAAAGACAGCCCTTTGTGGTATGGGGCTATTCACTCTCATCTTTTGCCAAACCTCTCCTTTTTTTCGCATATAGCTGGCCGCTCGTGCTCGTAAGCCGGCTCCTGGACCGGGTAGGGAAGGGGCTTCGCACCTCCGCGCGTGACGCGATGATCGTGGACGCCACGGATGCCCCTTATATAGGAAAGGCATTCGGGTTCCACCGCGCCATGGACACGCTCGGCGCCTGTATCGGGCCTTTAATAGCGATATTGTTACTCACCATTCTGAAAGAGAATATAAGGATGGTCTTTCTCGTTGCATTCATTCCGGCGGTTTTGGCGGTCCTCACGCTTATCTTTTTTTTGAAAGAAGTTCCGCCGGTGCATGTTAATAATAAAAATTACCCGAGGTTTAATCTTAATGTATTCAGTCCGGATTTTAAAGCGTTCCTGTTCGCATCCGCAATTTTTGCGATAGGTAATTCAAGTGATGCCTTTCTTATCATGCGCGCAAAAGGCCTGGGCCTTTCGGTGACAATGGTCATTCTCGCATACGTCCTTTATAATATATCATACTCGGCGCTGTCGGCTCCTTTCGGGTCCATTTCCGATAAGATACCACGCAAGAACGTGATGATATTGGGTTATGCCGTATTCGCGCTGGTATATGTAGGGTTTGCGATGATCACGCATTCAGCAATGATCTGGCCCCTATTTTTCGTATACGGATTTTACATAGCCATGACTGATGGCGTGGGCAAGGCGCTTGTATCAGATATGGTCCCGAAGGAATATGTGGGGACGGCGATGGGGCTGTATCATTTTGTCCTCGGGATATTTGCTTTTTTCGCCAGCCTCATAGCGGGCCTTCTCTGGACGCATATCGGTGCTCCTGCGCCGTTCTATTACGGCGCGGCCATGTCGGCCGTATCATGTCTTGCGTTCGCTTTCCTGATAAGGGGAAGATGATATGCACATACCGGACGGATATTTAAGCCCGCAAACCGGCGGATTTTTTTATCTTCTCATGGCTCCTTTGTGGTTTTGGGCCTCGCGCATAGTCAATAAGACCCTGAAGGCAAAACAGGTCCCATATCTTGCCTTCAGCGCCTGTTTTGTATTCATTGTCATGATGTTCAATATCCCGATGCCCGGCGGGTCGGTCGGGCACGCGGTCGGCGGGACCCTGGCGGCGATATTGCTCGGGCCATGGGCGGCATTGATAGCGATCACAGTCGCGCTTGCGGTACAGGCCATGTTCTTCGGGGACGGCGGGATAATGGCCTTTGGCGCCAACTGCTTTAATATGGCATTCATATTGCCGTTCGTCGGTTATTATAGTTATAGGCTGATCGGTTTCGGCAGCGCGAAAAATTCCGGAAGGAAGCCCGTGGCGGCGGCATTGGGCGCGTACTTCGGGATAGTCGCGGCGTCCCTATTCGCGGGTGTGGAATTCGGCATCCAACCCGCCCTGTACCACACCGCCCAGGGCCGGCCGCTCTATTGTCCATACGGGTTAAATATCACGGTGCCGGCCATGCTGGCGCAGCATCTTCTATTATTTGGCTGGATAGAGGCGGGCATTACGTTTTTGGTCATCAGGTATTTACAGAAAGAGGATGAGGGTCTGATCAAGCCGTAATATGAAAACAATTTCAAAGCTGTGGCTGCTTATCATTGTAATGATTATCCTGTCGCCGCTAGGGCTCATGATCCCCAGATATTTTAAAGCAGGCACGGCGTGGGGAGAATGGAGCGCCGGGGAGATAAGGGCGCTTGTAGGTTATGTGCCCGATGGCATAAAAAGATTCTCATCTTTATGGAAGGCGCCCATGCCCGGTTATTCGGGTAATAGTTTTGGTTATATTATTTCCGCGGGGGCGGGGGTCGTAATTGTCGCCGGGACAGCATTACTGATCGGGAAAATTTTACGGAAGAAGGATTGACGGAGATATTCCAAAATGAGCAGTAAGAACCGGTTTGTAGAACGGTCTATAGAAAACGCGGTCGATTTTTTTAAAGATGCCGTTTTTTCGGAAGAGATCGCACGGTCAAAAGGGTTATTGCAGTCGCTAGGGCCGAGATTGAAGATCACCTTGCTCGTCATTCTTTTGATCGTGACGGTATTTGCCCAAAGCCTGAGATCCCTTATCGTGCTTTATGCCGTCGGAGTGATCCTTGCCGTTCTCTCGAGGGTCAGCATTCTCTATTTCTTGAAGAGAGTATGGCTCTTCATTCCCATATTTACGCTATTTATCGCGATCCCGGCCATCTTCACCCATGACCTGTTGACGGCCGCGCTTTTCGTATTGAGAGTGACGGATTGCGTTTCGTTCGTTGTCCTGGTCACGATAACTACAAGGCATAACCAACTGCTGAAATCTTTGCGGTCGTTCGGCATCCCGGCCATCTTTGTAAGCGTGCTCGATATGATGTATAGATACATCTTTCTATTCATCCGGATATTCGAAGAGATGCATATGAGCCTGAAGAGCCGCCTCCTGAAAGACTTCGATGCGAAAAGCGCCCGGCACTGGATCTCATCGAGGATGGCTTTTTTATTCAAGAGGTCGCTCAGGATGAGCGAGGATGTCCACATGGCAATGGTAGCGCGGGGATATGGCTGCGAAACGAGGAAGAGTGGAAAATAATACGGTTTACGAACTTAGCGATATCCGCTACTCTTACGCGGGGCGTTTCGAGGCCCTGAAGGGCGTAAACTTGAAAGTGGGCCGAGGGGAAAAGATAGCGCTGATCGGCGCGAACGGATCGGGCAAATCGACGCTTCTATTGGTATTGGCCGGCCTCTTCTTCCCGGATTCAGGGAGCGTTAAATTTTTCGGTGAGGACCTCAGGGAGGAGAGTTTCGACGCCCCTCTCTTTCAAAAGAATTTCAGGAGCCGCGTAGGTATAGTATTTCAGAATTCAGACGTTCAATTGTTCAACTCAAGCGTTGATGATGAGCTCATTTTCGGGTTGACGCAGCTTGAACTGGCTGAAGAAGATATCGCCAGAAGGCTGAAAGAATACGCATCTCTTATGGAGATAGGCCACCTCTTAGAGAGGCATCCTCAACAGCTCAGCATAGGCGAAAAGAAGAGGGTCGCGATCGCCTCTGTTTTCGCTATGGAGCCGGAGATAATCCTTTTAGATGAGCCGACATCAGGCCTGGACCCCAGGACATCAAGGCATCTGATAGACGCGATATCTAAATTCGCTCAGAAGGGTTGCACCATTATTACGACTACTCAGGACATCCACATCGTTCCGGAAGTCGCGGATAGGGTAGTGGTGATGGGGGAAGATAAGTGTATCGTCCGGGATGGGAGAGCGGAAGAGATCCTGAAGGACCTCGCTTTTCTCGAAACGCATAATCTAATCCACAGCCATGCTCACACTCACAAAGATATCGCCCACGTCCATCCTCACGAGCATCCTAGCCACGATCACACCCACGACCTTACTCATTGACAGGGCATTAGTTTTATAGTAACCTTAGGAAACCATGGATAAAATACTCAAAAAACCGTTCCTAGCCATATCGCTGCTCGCGGTGCTCTGTGCCTATCTTTTCTTCTTCAAATTGGGCGGGATGGCTCTCACCGACCCGGATGAGACTTTCTATGCCCAGACGGCAAAAGAGATGCTCAATAAGGGGGACTGGACCACCCCTTACCTTTATGGAAATCCGCAGTTCGAAAAACCTATCATGATATACTGGCTGGTCGAGGCCTCGTATAAAATATTCGGTGTGAATGAAACGGCTGCCAGGCTACCATCGGCCGTGTTCGGCTTACTTGGCGTAATAGCGATCTATCTTCTCGGGAAGCTTCTCTTCGGCAGGAGGGCCGGGTTCCTCTCCGCGATCATATTGGCTACAAACGTAGAATATGTCATTATCTCAAGGGCATGTATTACGGATATGGTATTGGCCACATTCATGCTTCTCGGCGTCCTATTCTTCTTTTACGGTTATTTGAAAGAGAGAGGGTATTTTTATATTTTAGCATCAACCGCTTTTGCCCTGGCAGTCCTCACGAAAGGGCCTATAGCCATAGTTTTACCCGCGGTCGTATTTGTCATATTTCTACTGTTTACCAAAGATGCCGGCAGGTTAAAGAAGATACCGCTGGGTTGGTGCCTTTTGATATTCATCCTTGTTGCGGCTCCGTGGTATATTTTGACTTACAGGCTGCACGGTAAAGAATTCATCGATGCGTTCTTCGGATTCCATAATATCACCAGGTTCATGCAATCGGAGCATAAGACAGGCTCCCAGCTTTACTATAATATCCCGATAGTCTTCGGCGGGTTTTTCCCATGGAGCGTATTCCTGCCGTTCGGTTTCTGGTACATCTTCAAAAAGTCCGTGACCGGAAATGCGGCCGAAAGAAGTAAATATATATTTATACTTGCATGGTTCTTCGTTATATTCATCTTTTTTTCTGCGTCGAGCACTAAACTGCCGACATACATATTCCCGTCTTTTCTATCCCTCGCGCTCATTGTCGGTGTATTGTGGGACGATTTTTTGTCAGGGAGCGGCAGACTTTCAGGCGCTGTCCGGCAGCTCGTCTCAGGAGTGAAGATATCCTACTATTTTTTGATAGCAGCCGTGATAGCCGGCGCGATCGGTGCCTGGCTATTTGTCAGTTTCGATATGCCGGAAATATTAGCCGGGGTCGTCGTCTCGAGCCTATTTCTCGTATTCGGCTTCAGCATCGCCATGACGGCATTCATCAAGAAACGATACGTTGCCGCCTTCTTCTTTGTGGTCTATTCTTTGGTAATATTCCTGTTACCGGTAAATTCTCTCATCCTGCCCGAAGTGGAGCAATACGAGACGAGTAAAAAGATAGCCGGGATATTATCGTCTATGATGAAAACCGGCGAAGGTCTGGGTGCCCAGGGTAATTATCTGCCCGGGCTGGCTTTTTATATGGACAAGACGGCAATAGACCTGGACAAGCATCAGGCGATGCTCAATTTTTTAAATTCACCCGGCCGTGTGTGGGCTGTTATAAAAGAGAAGAACCAACGCAATCTCTATGACCCTGTCATTAACAGCGAATATATAAAACCGACCTATCTTATCTACAGCATAGGTAAGAGGGCTATCGTGACCAACTCCGTGCCGGAGGGAGTCCCGTATCTGGTGGAGATGAAAGCCGCTAAATGAAAAAATATAACATATCTTTTGTATTTCCCATGTTCAATGAGTCCGAGAATATCGAAGAGACCCTGCGAAGGACAACGGCTCTGTCGAGGGAAATATGCGGCGATTATGAGATAGTGATCGTCGACGATGCCTCGACGGACGGCAGCGCTGAGCTGGTCGACAGGCTGGCCTCGCAGGACAAACACATAAGGGCCATCCGCCTTAAAGTAAATACAAAATTCGGCGGCGCATTAAAGGAAGGCTTGAAGAACGCGTCGAAGGATGTGGTTGTCTATACGGATTCGGACCTCCCTGCAAAGGAAGAGGATATAAAGAGGGCATTGGAATTACTGGAGAGTGCGGATATCATTACTGCTTACTCTCTCGTCCTGAAAGACGCGAGCCTGAAACGTATAATAATGTCGAAGGGGTATAATTTCCTTGTGCGGCTCCTATTCGGACTGCATATACGGGATATAAATTCCGGGTTGAAGATATATAAGAGAAAGGTCCTGGAAGGGCTCGACCTGAGATCACGCAGCCCATTCATAGATGTCGAGATCTTCGCAGAAGCGGCGCGGAGAGGCTTTACGATAAAACAGTACGGCCTTATATTCGATCTGCGCACAAGAGGCGAATCGACGATATCGAGGATGAGCATTGTGCTGCGGACATTCTGGGACATGCTGCGTTACAGGTTCTCAAAATGAAGTATTTAATTGTCAGCGCGGATGATCTGGGGCTGGCCGAGAGCATCAATCGCGGTATCCTTAAGGGTTACGCGGAGGGGATAGTTACGTCTCTGAACGTGATACCGAGCGGGAAAGCGTTCTTTGACGCGATGAGTTCGCTGAAGTTGCTCAAGCCGAAAGAGATAAGCGCCCACCTTGCCCTCACGGGGACCTCTCCTGTAACCGAGGCCGGTAAAGTGCCGACCCTTATTGCGCAGGATGGGGATTTCCATAAAAATTATCCCGGGTTTCTTCCGAGATTTTTATTCGGGAAGGTGAATAATGATGAAATATATCTCGAATTAAGAAACCAGCTTGAAAGATTGAAGGCAACGGGCATTACCATAACAAGTCTCTCAAGCCATGAGCATATCCACATGCTGGCCGGCATACTGGAAATATTCATAAGATTGGCGAAAGAGTATAAAATACCGTCGATACGGTATCTGCATAATGACAGATTTCTTTATCCGTACAATGTAAAGAAAGTATTCAAAAAAATTATTCTTGAGTATTTTGACGGAAAGACAAAGAGGGCGCTTGATAAAGCGCCGATTCGTTACACCGATAACTTTTTAGGATTTTTGGATTCAGGCAATATCCGTGAAGAACTCTTGATCAAGATGTTGAAGGACCTGCCGGATGGGACTACGGAGCTTGTTGCGCATCCCGGATTTATAAGTGCAGAGGTCCTGGACAGGTGTGTATTCCACAGGCATTGTGAAACAGACCTCGCTGCTCTAACCAGCCGCCGCGTCAGGAAAGTGATCGACGATAGTCACATTAAACTCATCTCCTTTAGTGACCTCGCCAACCTGCCGAAAAACTAATATTCCAGATTTCAGGTCACGAAGCGACACATATGTAAAAGGATAAGATACATAAGAGAAGGAAAATATTTTTCCTTCTCTTATGATAAAGCTGACTTCTGTTCTGGACTGGTGGTTCTAAAGGAAGGGGGTGACAGTGAGCGAATTCATTATATACTAAGAACCGATGAGCGAACGCCAAAAGGGGGAAACGTAGTTTCCCCCTTTTGGAAATTTTGATATTGTTATACTGAGGCAAAATTTGGTGCGGAGAGGGGGAGTTGAACCCCCATGCCTTGCGGCACAGGCTTCTGAGACCTGCGTGTCTGCCAATTCCACCATCTCCGCTAGAAAATTTCTCCGAAATCATGCAGTTTGAATTATTTAGTATACCGCAAAACGATTCGGCTGGCAAGGTTGATTTCATGCCGATATTATGTTAATATTAAGAGTTGCAAATGACAGATAAAATAGTCGCTACCAACAGGCAGGCAAGGTTCGAATATAACATACTTGAGAGCTTCGAGGCCGGGATAGCGCTCACGGGTACGGAAGTCAAGTCATTGAGAACCGGCAAGGCAAGCCTCAGTAACAGTTTTGCGAGGATAGAAGGCCCTGAAGTGTTCCTTCAGGGTATGCACATAGCGCCTTATGCCTTTGGTAATATAGCCAATCCGGATCCTTTAAGGCCGCGAAAACTGCTTCTTCATAAAAAAGAGATAAGGCGGCTCACAAATGAGATCTCGACGAAAAAATTGACCCTCATCCCGCTCAAGGCTTATTTCAAGGGCGGTATAGTCAAGGTAGAGTTGGGGCTTGCGAAGGGTAAAAAGCTATACGACAAACGCGCGGTCATCAAGAAAAGAGAATCCGACCGGGAGCTAAAAAGGATCTTAAGAAGCAAAACGTAATTTTGTTCTTTCACAGAGCTCGTAAGATTTGGGGGTGACAGGTTTCGACCCAGATAAGCAGAGCATAAGCAGCATGTAGAGGTTGCTAGGAGGCCTCTTAAAACACCTGGCAAAAAATCAAATGCTGATACCAAAATACCAGCAACGGTGAACGAACTCCTAAGCACCATGCAAGTGGTGCCGGGACCAGTTCTACCGGTCGCGTTACCTTTATAAGGTAACCCGTCAACCGGTTCTTTTCCTGCGGGGATTGGATTGGCGACTACAGCAGGATGGTTCGGGCTGTTTAGCCTTTGGTGGTCCGGACGAGACTTTTAAAGGATACCTTCTCGGGATTCCTCCTATTGAAGCTCAAGAAGGGAAATTAAAGATTAGGATAAACATGTAGCGGCTTTTGTTTTGATGTTTGGGGACGCGGGTTCAATTCCCGCCACCTCCACCATTCGGCGCAGGCTCTGTGGCCATTTAAATTATGCCACTATCTATAAAAAAATATAATATCAAAATTATCTTATGCTGTTGCGCTGCGGCGTTTTTAGCGGGCTGCGCGACTCACGCAGCGTATTTCAGGCTGGATACGTCTTTGCAGAAAGAGATCAAGGCATTCAACGGGTCTGAATACCTTCCGCTTGCGCGGGTCAGCGATTTTTACGGGCTCGACTATAAGTACGACGGCTTTACAGGAACGGCCGCTATGCGGAAGGGCCCGAACCGGATAGTCGTCAGGACCGGAGGCGAGAAGGCCCTTATTAACGGTGAGATGGTAAAGCTTGACAGGCCCATAGTCTCAAGCGGCGGCGCGTTATTTGCTCCGCTTGCTTTCGTGAAGAATAATATGGGACCCATTATCGGCTATATTCCGCCGCCAAAAATTCCGGCTGAAGCGGCAGGGCCCAGGAGATTTACGATAAAGACGATAGTACTGGATCCGGGACATGGCGGCAACGACCCGGGGGCTATCGGCAGGAGGAGCCATTCGAAAGAGAAGGATCTGACGCTCCGTCTGGCAGGGAAGCTCAAAACTATCCTGGAAGGCGCAGGCATCAGGGTAATAATGACACGGGATAGCGATATCTTTATACCTCTTCCGAAGAGATCGGAGATCGCTAATCGTAGCGGCGCGGATCTTTTCATAAGCATCCATATAAATGCTTCGCGCACGAGATCTCTAAGGGGCTTTGAATGCTATTACCTTTCGACCGCGACGGATGACAATGCCCGCGTGCTCGAGGCCCTCGAGAATTCAACGCTAAAAATAAGCGACACGGCATCTGCGGAAACCTCGCGGCGCCTCGATAAAACGCTCTGGGACATGATACTGACGGAGAACAGGCTTGAATCGGCCCAGCTCGCCGGCTCAATTTGCGGCTCGATCGATGAAAGCTTTACAATGGGCAATCGGGGCATACGGACGGCGAGGTTCTACGTGTTGAAACATACAGATATCCCCGCTGTCCTTGTCGAAGCCGGTTACGTGAGCAATAAATATGAAGAACTGAAATTGAAGGATCCCGAGTTTCTGGACAAGATAGCCGAATCCGTGGCGGACGGCATAATAAAATACAAGAGAGAATATGAAAAAACGGAAGGATTTACCAGGTCGTGAGTGACTCCAGGCCGATAGGAATATTCGATTCAGGTGTTGGCGGGCTTACGGTGGTCGCCAAGATGCAGGAGATACTGCCGAAAGAGAACCTCGTATATTTCGGTGATACCGCGAGAGTGCCGTACGGAACGAAATCGAAAGAGACCGTGACGAAGTTCTCGGTCGAGAACGTTGAATTTCTCATGGAGCATAACGTGAAGCTTGTCATAGTCGCGTGCAATACCGCGTCCTCCCTGAGCCTCGATTTTCTCAAGCGATGTTTCAAGGTACCGATAATAGGCGTCATCGAACCTGGCGCGCGCGAGGCGGCAAGCGTTACCCGTAATGACCGGATCGGCGTCATAGGCACTCACGCGACTGTTTCGTCGGGGGCTTACGAAAAGGCGATAAAGAAGATAAACCCGCGCTATTCGGTATTTACACAAGCGTGCCCGCTCTTTGTCCCTCTCGTCGAAGAAGGATGGGTGGATAAGGCGGTTACGGACTCAGTGGCCCAAATCTATCTCAAACCTCTCAAGAGGAGATCCGTAGATACACTGATACTCGGCTGTACCCATTATCCGATCCTGAGAGGCGTATTGAGAAAAAATATGGGACAAGGCGTTATCTTGATAGATTCGGCCAGGGAAGTGGCCAGAGAGGCCAGGGAGATACTGGATGCGAGCGGGTTATTGAACGGCTCGGGATCCAAGGGAAAATATAAATTTTTCGTGAGCGACGAACCTAACCGCTTCATCCGTATCGGCGAACAGTTCCTGAAGAAGCGAATAAACTGTGTGAAGAGAGCGGTCTGACTATGTATGAGATAAAAGTAAAAACGGATTTCAGTGCGGCGCATAACCTGCGAAACTACGAAGGGAAATGCGAGAGACTGCACGGGCACAATTGGATAGTGGAAGCCGTCTTCAGATATCAAAAAGTCGATAAGGAGGGCCTGGCAATAGATTTCAGGATAGCGAAAACAGCCCTGAAGGATGCCGCGGAAACCCTCGACCATTCTTATCTCAACGAACTGAAATTTTTTAAGAAGGCGAACCCAACTTCGGAGAATATAGCAAAATTCATTTATACAAGTATAAAGAAGAAGATCAGGGGTATCCATTCTGTCGCGGTTTGGGAGAATGAAAGATCCTGCGCTGTATACTCTGAGTGAGATGACGAATAGGGTGTAGGGTGTAGGGTGAAGGGTGAAGGGTGAAGAAAAAAGCGATAGTGTTGCTTTCGGGCGGGTTGGATTCGGCGGTTGCGCTCTTCTTTGCCAGGGATAAGGATTACGTTTGCCATTGCCTGAATTTCGATTACGGCCAACGGCACAATATTGAAATGGTAATGGCGAAAAAGTTGTCGGCTGGCGCCGGGACGGCATTGAAGACCATGAAACTTGTTCTGCCTTGGGGCGGGTCGAGTTTACTCGATAAGAAAAGTGCTTTACCTTCTGGCAGAAAACCGGAAGAGATAAAAAAGTCCGGCATACCATCCACGTATGTGCCGGCCAGGAATACGATATTCCTGGGTATTGCCGCCTCTTATGCCGAGGCGATAGCTGCGGACGCGATATTCATCGGAGCGCATTCCGAAGATTCGAGCGGATATCCGGATTGCCGGAAGGCGTATCTTGAAGCATTCGATCGCGTGATAAGGATCGGGACAAAGCGCGGCCTGGAGAAGAGGCTCAGCCTGGAATTCCCGCTCATAGGGATGGCGAAGAAAGATATTATTAAACTCGGCAAGTCATTAGGGGTCCCGTTCCAACACACGTGGTCATGTTACCGGGGCGGGACCATTCGCCGCATAGCGGCTAACATGCCGTGCGGCAAGTGCGATTCCTGTATTTTAAGAGAAAAAGGTTTTAGAGAAGCGGGCCTGAACGACCCGCTTGCAAGGCAGACGATATGGACAATGTAAAAGCCGAAATAACGGAAATATTCTCATCCATCCAGGGCGAAGGTATATTCCTCGGCGCGAAACAGATATTTATACGGTTCAAGAAATGTAACCTCAATTGCCTCTTTTGCGATGAGCCGCGGAATCTCGATGTGAAGGAATATGGTTCCCTGGAGCTGGTGAAAGAGGTAAAGGCGATAGAGGCATCGAAGGGCCCCCATCATTCCGTTTCGCTTACCGGAGGGGAACCGCTTCTGTACTGGGATTTTTTAAAAGCGTTTTTGAAGGTCCTGAAGAATAACAGGAACTTCAAATCGTATCTTGAAACCAACGGGACCTTGCCGCACGAACTGGAGAATATAATAGACCTGGTGGACATAGTCGCGATGGATTTCAAGCTTCCGTCTTCTACGGGCGAAAGAGCTTACTGGCACGAACATGCCGACTTCCTGAAGATAGCGTCCAAGAAGAAGGTCTTTGTAAAAGCTGTCGTGACGTCCGCTACCGATAAGGAAGATATCGAAAAAGCGATCCAACTGATAAAGAGATCGTGCAAGGATATACCGTTTATTTTACAGCCTGCATCGCCTGTGAAGCCGGGTGACAGGCACGTTGACCATGAAAAACTCATGGGATTTTTGGAGATAGGCTCAAGAAGCGATGTTAACAATATGCGGGTCATACCGCAGATTCATAAAATACTGAAAGTGAAGTGAAGAGATGAGGCGATCGCTATATGATGGGCTGCAGAACAAAATCCGTAAGCTGAAGACGCCGGTGATAGAGACGTGGAAAAACCAGTATCCGGACAGAGATTATGAGATCAAGATCGACATCCCGGAATTCACCTGTATATGTCCAAAGACCGGCTTGCCGGATTTTGCTGCTATCGTGATCAGATATATCCCGGACCGTTCATGCATCGAATTGAAATCACTCAAATACTACACTATATTTTATCGCGACATAGGGATATTTAATGAGCATGTTATCAACAGGATGCTCGACGATCTGGCCAATGCCTGCAGACCCAGATGGATGGAGATCGTCGGCGAATTCAATGCCCGAGGCGGAATCAAGACCACGGTAAGGGCGGAGTACGGCAACCGGTCTAGCGTATAGCAATATTATTGTTCGAGCGAGCTATTGTCAAACTCCAGCGAGTCGAGAACTTCTCGACTCGGCCTTCGGCCTCGCTCGAAGAATAAAATATGTTAATCCTTTACTTATCCGGCACCCCGATGCCCGATAAATTCTTCGCCGCGATGTAAGGCAGTACCGGGTTCACATAAAACCCGCTGCCCCATTCGAAACCCGCGACCTTGGAGAGCTTAGGCATTATCTCCACGTGCCAGTGATAATCCTCTCTCTCGTGGCCGTTTATCGGTGACGTATGTATTATAAAATTATACGGCGGATCTTGCAAGAGCCCTTTTAATCTTGCCAGAGAATCCCTTAAGGCTTTCGCGAAAGACGCGACGTGGTCCCTGTCGATATTCGCAAAATCGGAGGCATGCTTCTTCGGCAATATCCATATCTCGTAAGCGAACCGGGATACGTAAGGACAAAATGCTACAAACTTATCATCATTATATATTATCCTGTCTTTTTCTTCCAGCTCTTCCCGCACTATGTCGCAGAATACGCACCTTTCTTTATAGTCGTAATATTTGGCCGCGCCCTCCATCTCCTCGTGCACCCTCTTCGGTACGATGGGCAGGGCTATCAACTGGCTGTGGGGATGCTCCAGGGACGCGCCTGCCGATTGCCCGTAATTTTTAAATATAAGGATATATTTGAATCTCTTGTCTCTCCTTAAGTCCAAAGATCTTGCGCGGTAGGCCCAAACCACTTCTTCCGTTTCGGCGTAGGTCAGGTCGGCTATGTCCCTGAAGTGGTCGGGAGTATCCACTATGACTTCGTGAGCGCCGATGCCGTTCATGATATCGAAGACCCCTACGCCCTCCCGGTTCAAGTCGCCTTCTATCCGAAGAGCCGGAAATTTATTCGGGACTACCCTGACAGTCCAGTTTGGGGTATTTGCGCCCCCGGACCTTCTGTGCGCCACGATCTCGGGCGGCGTCATCGTTTCGCTCCCATAGCAGAACGGGCACTTATCTTTATTCTTCGGATGCGGCTCCGCTATGAAGTCGGAAAGATCCGTCTTCTTGTCCAGGGGGACGATGATCCATCTCGCGGTTATCGGATCGCGCCTTAATTCATTCATCAGACCTTCGCCTCTTTAACGGATTTACAGGCATCTTCCGGCGGCAATGGATTGATATAGAATCCGCTGCCCCATTCAAATCCCGCAACGCGGGTAAGTATGGGAAGTATCTCAAAATGCCAATGATAATCCCATTCGATCGTCTCCCAGTACCCGCGCTTTGCCGCATCGCGCCTGAAGGGAGCCGTGTGCAGGACAAAATTAAACGGAAAATCACCTATGACCTTGCGCATCTTTGCCGATACGGTCGTCATGAGCTCAGTGAGGTCGGGTATCTTACCTCTCTCCACTTTATAAAAATCGCAGGAATGCTCTTTTGGCACGATCCATGTCTCGAACGGAAAACGCGACGCGAAAGCGGCAAGCGCAACAAAATGCCTGGACTCGGCCACTATGCGTTTGCCGTAAAGCATCTCCTGTTTCAACATATCACAGAAGAGGCACCTCTCTTTATAATCATAATATGCCTTGGCCCCTGCAAGCTCTTCCTTGACCCTTTTAAGGTTGACCGGCGTCCCTATTATCTGGGTCCTGGCGTGATGGAGATGGCCGCCGCCTGCCGCCTTGCCGTAATTTTTGAAGATGAGGACGTACTTTATATCCGGATCCCTTTCGAGGTCCTGCACCCTGTCGAGGATCACGTTAAAACTCTTTACCACCTGCTCCTTCGGCAGTTCATGCTCCCTGAGATGATGCGGTGATTCTATGACTATTTCGTGCGCGCCGCGCGCGTTGATCAGGTCGTACATGCCGTGGCCGTGTCGGTCGAGGTTTCCTTCTATCCGTAAAAGGGGCGATATACTGGGTATGACACGTATATCCCAACCCGGGCCGTTCGGATGGCTGCCGTGAGGCCTGACGGCGCTTATCTCCGGAGCGGTCATGCGTTCGTTGCTTTCGCAGAACGGACACTTTTCGCCCGGCGCAAGCTCTTCGGCTTCCACACCGCCCGACGCAAACTGGTCGGGCCGCCGCGGCCTCTCGGTCGAGATTATCACCCATCTTCCTACAACTGGATCGCGCCTAAGTTCCGGCATACCGCTTAAGTCCTGCCTTTCAGAAAAACCAGAAAATCGCTCGGATTGACTACGCCGAGGATATTGCCGTTCTCGTCCTTGACTATTATAAGCTCGCCCTTCCTCGCCTCTACCTTTTCGAGCGCCGATTTAAGCGACGTCTGCGGGCTCACGGTTATGAATCTCCTCTGCATGACCTTGGTGACCGAAGAGTCGAGTTCTCTTGCAACTGCCTCCGGTATTTTGAAGAGCACCTCTTTACTGATACTCTTCAATTTTTCCCTGACGAAATCGTATAACTGCGATATCAATATCCTTTTATAACTTATGGCGATGGGAACGAACGGTTTGCCCTCTATGAAATTTAGATGCGTTTCAAGGGTAGACTGGCCCGTCTCCTGGTCTATTGCCAGAAGATAACGCAAAGAACTGTCCGGGATCTCGTCCACCCTTTCCGCGGGTATTGCGGCCAGATATGCCAGCTCGTAAACGTCTTTTTCATCGAGGTCCAGGAATGGATAATTTTCTTTGATATGAAGGGCAAGCTCCTTGTCCTGGTCCCTGTATATGCTCACGTACTTTTCGAGGGTATCTATGGCGTCTGACAGGAATACGCCGAGAGCCACGTCTACATTATAAAGCAGTCCGCTCGCCACAAGGGCGCCGTCATCCGACTGCCCGGGACCTACGTGATGGCGGATATACAGATATTTTATATATTTCGAGGCACTATGTTTCGGTTTCGCGTCCTCCACTATGAGCCCGCAGGATTTGAAATAATTTATCCTGTCCTCGTTCTCCTGGTGGGCCAATTGCTCGGCGTCCAGCCCCATCTCTTCCATGATCCGCGTATTCACGAGATAGCACTTGCCGTATCCTATGTTTATGCTGTAAAGATGTTGCGTCTTCTTCCTTATATCGGGGTCGTCGCGCAGCCCGCCCAGATACAGCCCCTTTAAAATATCGTGGTAGTTTACCGTCCGCTCCTTGAATTGCGGAATTCCCAGGAGGGGCCTGCCGTTCTTCGTCACGAGCCGCTCGCGCGGGTCGTCGGCGAAGACACTATCCGTGTATTCGACTATCTCATCGATAAGTTCCTGCCGTTTCGCCTTGACCACTTTCGCGGAACGGCCGAGCGCGCTTACGATATCTTCCATCGTCGTATTGACGTAGGTGTGCTTGTTAAAAATACCGGCGCCGTTATGGGCCCTGCCTTCGATCGACTGCATAAAGACAAGGTCTTCCACCCTCGGGATGGTATAAAGTCTCTCCTGCGTCTTGAGATTATGAAAATCCTGCTGTATGAGTTCTTTCGGAGCTATCTTCTTCGGCATATTGGGAAATTATATCATAGGGGGCGTTTTATTGAAAGGATTTTGCTATTTTGCAGTGAACCTGTATCCTCTCGCGATCCTGTGGCCGCGCACAAAAGAACCGGAATCCAGCACTTTCTTGCCCTCTAACTGCAGGTATTTTATGATTATATCGCCGGCTCCGGTGCGGACGATTATACCGTTATCTTTAACGATCCCGACGACCTCGCCATTATCAGCTTTTTCGTCCAACGAGGCGATAACTTCCGTTTTGAGAACCTTCAATATCTTTCCGTCATAATAAGTATAGGCGCCCGGCCACGGTATAAAGCCACGGACCTTATTATGTATCTTCGCGGCGCTCTCGGCCCAGCCTATAAGGCCGTCTTCTTTTTTTAATTTCGGCGCGTATGTCGCTTCAGCATCATCCTGTTTTTTGAAATCCCTGCTCTTATTCTTTTCGATAACACCTATTGCCTCAGTCAGGGCATTTGCCCCGGCCTCGGATAATTTTTCGGTCAACGTAATATTGGTATCTTCCTCGTCTATTGCTACTTCGTGTTTCAATATGATATCGCCTTCGTCCATCTTTTCATTCATCTTTATTACGGTAACGCCGCTTCTCTTGTCGCCGTTTATTACCGCCCAATTGGTCGGCGCGGCGCCCCGATACTTCGGCAGAAGCGAGCCGTGAACGTTTATGGCGTATAATCCGGGGATAGCAAGGACGGCGCTTTTCAATATCTGCCCGAACGATATGACGACAAATAGATCGGCATTCAACTTCTTTAAATAATCGATAGTTTCTACGCCGGAGGCGTCGAGCGGTTGGAAGACGGGAATGCCCATGGACGATGCCAGGACCTTAACGGGCGGA
>PLLI01000058.1 GCA_003140915.1 Candidatus Omnitrophota bacterium | reverse complement strand
TGGGGCTACCGAGGTCACCGTGGGGGCAGTACGCAAAAGGTTTGAAAACGCGCAAGAAAAAACATTCAGATAAATATATATTGAAGAGGAGAAGATAAGGATGTCAAGGTCAACTAAGAAGGGGCCGTTCATCGATGAGAAGCTATTGATGAAGGTGCAGAAGGCCGTCAAGGCTAACGACAAGAAGCCGATCAAAACATGGGCGCGAAGATCGACGATAACGCCCGAATTCGTTGGATTGACGCTCGCCGTTTACAACGGCAGAAAATTCATACCGGTTTACGTTACGGAGAACATGGTCGGCCACAAAGTCGGAGAGTTCTCGCCCACCAGGACATTTAAGAAGCACGGTGCGGCAACAGAGGTATCGCTGGAGAAGACATAAAAAAATGATAACCAGGGCTGTTTTAAGATACGTCAGGATAACTCCTAGAAAATTCCGTCAGATCATTCCTTTAGTAAAGGGTAAAAAGCCGGAAGAGGCGATAGCCATATTGACAGGCGTCAAGAAGAACGCGTCGAAATACGGCATCGATGTAATAAGTTCCGCCATCAATAATGCCAAGAGGATGCAGGGAGTCGATATATCGGAACTTCGCATATCGAGTTTCGTAGCTAACGGTGGGCCGATGTTGAAGAGATTCAGGGCGGCGTCGATGGGCAGGGCCGGCATGATAAAGAAACGGACCAGCCACATCACGGTTGAGTTGGACCGCATACCGCAGGAAGACGGTGCTGAGATCAAGGAAGCTCATAAGCATGATGCCAGGCATCCGAAACCGGGCGCAGCGAAACAACCCGTGAAAGAGGCGGCCGCATCCGCAAAGAAAGAGGCCGTTAAGGACAAACATTCGGAAGCTAAGAAAAAAATGAAGCTCTCCGAGCGAAATCCCGCCCCTAGCGCAAGTTCTGGCGGGACAACTAAGAAGGGTAAAGAATAAAATGGGTCAAAAAGTTCATCCATATGGGTTCAGGGTCGGATATATTTACGACTGGAAATCGCGGTGGTTTTCCAAGAAGAAGGAATTCCCCAAGATGCTATTGGAGGACGTGAAGATCCGCAAATATATAAAGAAGACGCTCGCCACCGCTGCGGTCTCAAAGATCGAGGTGGAGCGTTCCAGCGACAAGGTGAGGGTCCTGATATTTTCGGCAAGGCCCGGCATAATCATCGGCCGACGAGGGTCAGAAATAGAGAAGCTGAAAGAAGAGCTCCATTCGATAACAGGCAAGGAAGTGGTTATCGATATCAAAGATATAAAGAACGCCAACATCGATGCGCTGCTCGTGGCGGAGAATATAGCGTTCCAGTTGGAGAAGCGCATACCGCACAAGAGAGCGATGAAGAAGGCGGTGCAGTCCGCGCTCGACGGCGGCGCCCGCGGCGTCAAGATCATCTGCTCGGGCAGGCTCGGCGGCGCGGAGATCGCGAGGCGGGAAAGTTACCGCGTGGGTTCGATCCCGGCACAGACATTGAGGGCGGATGTCGATTACGGCTTCGCGGAGGCGCTCACGACGTATGGCTTGATAGGCGTCAAGACGTGGATATATAAGGGTGACAAGGTCCTGGACAAGGCCAAAGAAGAGCTTGTCGAAGAGAAAAAATAGGGCGGATAATTATTTATGGGCATGATGCCAAAGAGGGTAAAATTCAGGAAGTCGCAGCGCGGCAGGCGCCTTGGAACATCTTTCAGGGGTGCGAAACTTTCGTTCGGCGAATTCGGCTTAAAGGCATTAGAGAATTCTTACTTCACGGACAGGCAGATCGAAGCGGCCAGGGTCGCGCTCATGAGGAACCTGAAGGGTGGCGGCAAGGTTTGGATCAGGGTATTTCCGGACAAGCCAATAACAAAGAAGCCGGCTGAAACAAGGATGGGGAAGGGAAAAGGTATGCCGGACCACTGGGTGGCCGTTATTAAAAAAGGGAAGATATTGTTCGAGATGGATGGGGTCCCCTATGAGATCGCAAGGGACTGCATGAGGATAGCCGCTCACAAGATACCCATGAGAACGAAATTCATCACGAGGACAACGCACTAATAAAACCCAAGTCGGGTAAAGCGCGGTGGTTTTATATGCAATGGTATGAGGTAGGCGAATGATAAAGGCGAACGAATTAAGGAACATGACGGCCAACGAGATACAGCTGAAGATAGAGGGCTTGAAGAAAGAGCTTTTCAACCTGCGTACGGAAGCGAAGGCCGGGAGGATCGAGAAGCCTCACAGGATAAGCGAGATCAGGAAAGATGTCGCAAGATGTGAGACCGTCATAAGAGAGAAAGCGACACAAACGAAGGAAGAGGGCAACGACAAATCGGAGAAGGCTAATGCAAAGTAATACTACGAGGAGCAACCGCAAGGAGCGGGTGGGCGTTGTAATAAGCGACAAGATGGATAAGACCATAACCGTCCAGATCGACAGGGTCATGCACCATCCCGTTTATAATAGGTCTATCAGGAAGGCCACGAAATTTAAAGCTCATGATGAAAAGAACGAGGCGAAGCTCGGAGATGTGGTGAGGATACAGGAAACGAGGCCGCTTTCGAAGACCAAGAGGTGGCGCTTAGTGGAGGTCGTTAAGCGCTCTGCCGCAACCGTCGAGCTAAAGCCCGTGGAAGCCGAAAAGCCTCCAGTGGAAAAAGAAGGCTAAATTATGATAAGAATGCGCAGTATATTGGACGTTGCGGATAATACCGGCGCGAGGCGCGCGTCGATGATCGGGGTCCTGGGCAGGCAGAACAGGCGGCACGCCGATATCGGCGACATCATCACCTGTAATATTAAAGAAGCTTCGCCCGATGCCATAGTGAAGAACCACGAGGTTGTCAAGGGCGTCGTTGTCAGGACAGCATTTTCCATAACTAGGACGGACGGCACGCGACTCCGGTTCGACAGGAACGCGGTTGTTATAATCGACGATCAGATGAACCCGAAAGGG
>PLLI01000086.1 GCA_003140915.1 Candidatus Omnitrophota bacterium | reverse complement strand
AGGGGGTTAACTCTCTCGCCTTTATCTTCCACGAAAAAATAAAAATTAACACTTTTTGAATAACGTGATATACTTATTATATATTTAAAGGATAGGAAGGAGGGCCGGAATGCATCTTGATAAAAATTCAGGCTTTACGTTAATCGAAATTATCATAGTGGTAATGATTATCGGCATTTTAGCGGCAATAGCGATTCCTATGATGCAGAGCAACACTAACAAAGCCAAAATATCCGAAGCTATAGCGTCCCTGGGCTCTATCAGATCGGCGGAGCGGCTTTATTTTATAGAGTCTAACCGGTATATATCTGTCGACATGGGCCAATGGGCATCAGGGCCTTTAAGCTCCTATATTAAAGGAACCGATTTAGACGGCCAATATTTTCCCAATACTTGTTACAATGTTAATAACGGGACAGGCTCTACACTCAACATTCGTTGCAATATGAACGCCTCCGGCAAAAAAGCGAGTAATACTCTGGGTACTGTTAGTATGGATCAAAGAGGCAATATTACTTACGGTAGTGGTATTAATAGTTGAGCTCGACAAATTAGGTTGACTTGACCGTATTATCGTTTTAAAATAAGGATTCTGATTTATGAGCCCTTATGGAAAAGAAGTTATACAAAATTACCAGAAAAGACCTCTACGATCTTTTCACGAGACTATCCTCGGAGTATAGGATATTAGTCCCCTACGCCAAAGGGGAAGCCCTGCATTTTGGCGAATTCGATCCTGAAAAAGAGAATAGTATAGAGCTGGGCGGCATAAGGCAGAGCCAGCCCGTCAAGAGTTTCATAAATCCCGCCAGAGAAAAGATCCTGAACTCATCCCGCAGAGATAAAAGGCCCCTTATACTTGCAGGAGTTAAAGGCTGCGATCTCTCGAGTTTTATCCTGCAGGATTTTGTCTTCCTCAAAGGCGATACCGAGGATCCTTTCTACGCTGAGAACAGAAAAAATACCATAATAATAGGCAATGACTGCACTTGCGCCAAGGAGACATGCTTCTGCCTGGCGATGGAGGGAACCCCGTATCCGCAAAAATATTTCGACATCAACCTGTCGCCTATAAATGATTATTTCCTGGCCGAAATAGCCAGCGATAAGGGCGAGGCCCTCATAACGGATTTCAAGATGTTCTTCAAGAATTATACCGCCATGGACCTGAATGCGAAACAGGCTAACCGCGAAAAGGTTACGAGGGAGGTCCGGTATTTTATCGATAAACGGGGCACGCAGAGTACGGCCCAGATAAAGGGAGCCGTAAAACGAAATTACAATCTGGCCGCGTTATGGCAGGACTTTGCGGCCACTTGCGTCGAGTGCGGGGCATGCAACCTTGTCTGTCCGACATGCCACTGTTTTCTATTATTCGATGAAAAAGCGAAGGATGCGAATAAGCGGTACAGGATATGGGATGCGTGCCTCTACAATACTTTTGCGCGTGTTGCCGGTGGCGCGAACCCGCGAAAGCATCTTTATGAGCGACTCCGTAACAGGTTCGAGAAGAAGTTTGATTTCTTTCCGGAGATACTGGGTTATTTTGCCTGCACGGGCTGCGGCCGGTGCATTGAGGCCTGCCCGGGCGACATCGATCTGCGGGAGGTTTTGAAAGGCCTCGTCTCCGGTGAAAAATGGAACAAGCCGCCTAATGACTAATCCATACGCATATACAGAAGCTGAAGTTTTGAGCATCGTCGAAGAGACGCAGAATATAAAGACGTTCGCGCTCAGGCCAAAGTCCGCTATTGCCTTCCGCGCGGGGCAATTTATGGACGTGACGCTTCCGGGAATAGGAGAGGCGCCCTTTACCCCGTCATCGAACCACAATGTCAGAGACCGGCTTGACTTCACGATAATGCGCGCCGGTCGTGTTACAGGTCTTTTGCACGAGGCAAAGGTCGGCGACGTTGTCGGAGTGAGAGGACCGTACGGCCTCGGTTATCCTTTAGCCGATTTTAAATCGAAAGAAGTGTTCATAGTGGGCGGTGGCGTCGGGCTTGCGCCGCTTCGAGCCCTGTTATACGCGCTATTCAATGAAGTCAACGATTATAAGAAGATAGTGCTGAAGTACGGTGCGAGGACGTCAAAAGATATAGTCTACAAACAGGAGATAGGCTCCTGGAAAGGGAAAGCTCCCCATATTGACGTCGAGATAAGCGTCGATATAGGGGATGGGTCGTGGAAGGGCAACGTGGGGCTTGTCACGACCATACTCAGGGCCGGCGCCGTCGATATCAATAATGCAGTGGCTATAGTATGCGGTCCGCCGATAATGATGAAGTTCGTTACATTCAAACTTCTCGACCTAGGATTCAAGGACAGCGCCATATATCTGTCTATGGAGAAGAACATGTCCTGCGGCATAGGTAAGTGCGGGCACTGCAGGATCGGGCCTTATTACGCGTGCAAGGACGGCCCGGTCTTTACATATGATAAGATAAAGAATTTACAGAATATCTGGGATTAATTTCGTTATGAAGAAACTACTCATCGACTTGGATGCGTGCCTGACCTGCGGCGAATGTGGGGCCATTTGCAGCTATATCCAGCATCCCGCCAATAACGGAGTCTTGAGCCTGCTCGAGTTCGCGCACTTTGCGCTTCAATGCAGGAGGTGCGAAGATTCGCCCTGCGTAGCGGCCTGCCCGTGGGAAGCGCTCGAGTTCCAGCCATATAACATGCTCAAGCGCTACATGATGAGATGCACGTCCTGTAAATCATGCTCGAGGGCATGCCCTTTTGGGGTCATCTATCCGGAGACGATACCTTTTATCATTGCCCGGTGCGATTATTGTCTGGGCAGGCTCAAGGGCGATCAGTCACCCGTCTGCCTTGAGTTATGCAGCCACGGAGGCATCCTTTTCGGCGAATTTGAAGAGAAGAAGGAAGAGCGGATATTCAAGATATCCGACTATCTTTTAGTTAAGACGAATTACAAGTGGGAAGGAAACGGCGAGTCCATTCGCATCAAGAAGAGGCTATGAAATATTTATTTCTATTTTTAATATTCCCCGGATTTTTATTTTCTGCTTGTATGGGGCTCTTAGCCGGATGGGTGGATCGGAAGGTCACCGCCAGGGTCCAGTGGAGAGCCGGCCCGCCGTGGTATCAAAACTTCTTCGACGTCATAAAACTACTTTTCTATAAAGAGACCGTGATCCCTGCAAATATTTCAAAGATTATATTCCTCGGCATGCCGTTATTGTCTTTAGCGGCCGCGGCATTGATTTCGACGATAATCCTTGTAATAAATGGTTCCCCGAGCACCGGTTTTATAGGCGACCTGATAGTGGTGATATACCTTTTGATGATACCGGCTATCAGTTTGATGCTCGGAGGTTTTGCATCCGCAAACCCGCTCGCTTCGCTGGGCGCGTCGAGGGAAATGAAGCTCATGCTCTCTTATGAATTGCCGTTCATCATTGCCATTCTCGTCCCGGTAATAAAGAGTGGCTACGCGATAAAACTGGGTGATATAATAACGCATCAATCGGTGAGCGCTCATACGATAGGAAGTCTCTCCGGTGTTTTATCGTTCATTGTCGTGCTATTATGCGTACAAGCGAAACTCGGGTTTGCCCCGTTCGACATGCCGGAAGCCGAGACCGAGATAATGGCCGGGCCGTACATCGAATATTCCGGAAAGGCGCTCGGGATATTCAAACTCGCGAAAGCCGTTTTATTATTTATTTTGCCCGTATTGATGATCACCCTTTATTTCGGCGGCATCGTGTTGAATGCGGAAGCTTTTGTCAGGAATGTCTTCCAGTTCCTGTTTATACTGGTTATATTGGTAGTGATAAAAAATACAAATCCAAGGGTCAGAATAGACCAGGCTGTCGGGTTCTTCTGGGGGCCGGTCACGGCGCTTGCGATAATCTCGGTAGCGCTCGCACATTTTGGGTATTGATAATGGGACTCAAAGGTTNNTAATGGGACTCAAAGAAAAGATATTGACGAAGTCGTTATATGTCTTCCATGTATCGAGCGGAAGCTGTAATAACTGTGACATAGAGCTTCTCGATTGCCTGACGCCGAGATATGACCTCGAACGGTTCGGCATAGTATTGGTAGGCAGCGTGAAACATGCGGACGCGCTTCTCTGCACCGGTTCTACGAACAGGATGTGCGTCCCGCGGATAAAGAAACTCTATGATATGATGCCGAAACCGGGTTTCGTCATAGCATGGGGGGCGTGTGGTGCGTCGAGAGGGCTATTCAAGGACAGCTACAATACCGGCGCACCGCTTGACGAGATAATCCCCGTAGATGTATATATACCGGGTTGTCCGCCGAAGCCGGAGGCGATAATAGCCGGCATAGTGAAACTCCTCAATAAAATTAATTCTAAGAAGAAAGAGTAATATGAACCCCGCCCTTCCTAAAGG
>PLLI01000061.1 GCA_003140915.1 Candidatus Omnitrophota bacterium | reverse complement strand
TTCGCGAATTTCATCCCGTGCATCCACCCCTCCATCGCCTTCGCAAGGTTGAAGTGCGGGGCCTTGCAGTAAGGATGTATGCCGTATTTCGCCTCCCTGGCAACTATCTTTTGATGCAGATTCGTAGAGACCGACCTCATATATTGGCTGTACTTCGAGAGCCCTACCACAGCCTGCCCTTTCCTGGGTTCGAATACCGTTGCCACGGCGAGGATGCCGAGGCCGATCTCGTCGAGATTCTCGAATACGCCGTCGTCGTATAATTCCGCCAGAAGAAGCTCGTACCCATAAACGGCCTTTGCGAACTCGCCCTTTGGCGTCAATTTCCTATCCGCTATGTGGCCAAGCTCTTTGAGTAATTTCAATTTAGACTCCATCGTTCGCAGAGCGTCGCGCTGCTCTTTAGCTTTAGTCTGGAAATAGTGCAACGACATCGGGTAGATGTTGAATAGCTCGTCCTTATAGCGCTCGTAAAGATTGAGCATCGTCGCGTATGAGGCATTGAACTGGCTCTTTACGTCTTCCGGCTTTCCGTAAATAACGCGCCTTACCTCCTCGAGCCTTACCCTGCGGAAATTGATCCGGCTGTAGACAAATCCTTCCTTATCTATGCCGCGCCTGCCTGCGCGGCCGGCCATCTGGTAGAAATCCCGTGTTTTTAGTATCCTCGTGTAATTTCCGTAAAATTTCGTAAGCTCGTCGAATACCACCGAACGGCTCGGCATATTTATACCGAGCGCAAAGGTCTCGGTAGTGAAGATGACCTTTAATAGCCTGCTGGTGAAGAGCCTCTCTATCACTTCTTTAAGGGTGGGAAGCATGCCCGCATGATGAAATGCCACGCCGCGCCCGATAAGAGGGAGCATGTCCTGCGCGCTCTTTTCGTGCGTCAGGTCGAACCGCTCGCAAAGGTTTTCATATAAAGATAATATCTGGGCGGACTCTATCTTGTCCAAAAAGTGGCAGTCGTATAATTCGGAGGCAAGATATTCCGCCCGCTTGCGGCCGAAAACAAAATATATGAGGGGCAGGCCGTCTTGTGATTCGACGTATTTTATGAGCGAATGGGTCCTGTTCTGCTTGTAACTGCGCGCATTCTTAAGGCTGTTTAAATTATCGACCACTTTATCGTGGCATTGAAAGAAAAAGTGGAGGGGGACAGGCCGTGTTTCCTCGATGACAACCTTGACATGCTTTTTATGTATCGATTCTATCCAGTCGGCGAATTGTTTTATATTGGGTATCGTTGCGGAGAGGCAAAGTATGTTCATGTGGGTGGGCAGGAATATGAGGGACTCCTCCCAGACCGTGCCGCGCTCGGGGTTATCGATGTAGTGGACCTCGTCGAAGATTATCCAGGAATATTTCTTCAGGCTGTCTGGATCATCCAGGACCTTATTGCGGAATATCTCGGTAGTCATTATGAGGACCGGCGCCTCCGCGTTGAGAGAGACGTCGCCGGTGAGGATCCCGATACTGTCGCCGTATTGGCCGGCAAAATCGCGGTATTTCTGGTTCGAGTGCGCTTTGATGGGGGCGGTGTAGATGACGCCTTTCTTTTCCTGGATACAGCTTTCGATGACGTGCTCTGCAATGGCGGTCTTGCCTGCACCCGTCGGCGCGGAGACTATCACCGAGTGTCCCGCATTGATGTGTTCAATGGCCTCAGTCTGGAACCTGTCGTAGATCATGTTAATATTATAGTCTAACAGCTTAATTTCTCCAACAGGAAAGAGATAAATTTTTTTATCTGTGCTATACTTATCGCGATGAAACGATATTTTACAAGCGGGATCGGGATAATTTTATTCGTCGGATTGCTCCTACGGTTAGTCGATTTCAACCGTAGCGTTTGGATCGATGAGGTGTGGTATGCCACTCGGTTTGGCATTCCAAACTGGGAAGTATTGGGGAGTCATCTTCTTCTTGACAAGTCCGCACCATTTTATCAAATCACTATGTTTTTCTGGGTAAGGATATTTGGTGATAGCGAGATTTCTATTCGCCTTCCTTCGCTTATATGCGGGCTATCTTCGATATTCCTGACCTATCGGATCGCATTGGAGTCAATCGGTAGGCGCGTCGCACTTTTAGCAGGTATCTTATTAGCGCTATCTCCTGTCCATCTTTGGTATTGCCGTGAGGCGTCGCCATATGCAATGGTTGTTTTTTTGTCTCTCCTGAGTGTATATGCGTTTGAAAAACTAAGAGATGCGTCGGCAAAAAGCCATTGGTATTATATCTATGGCGGCTCACTTCTATGCGCAGTATTTACGCATTGGTTTGCAGGGGCATTTTTAATCGCATTCTCGCTCCTTGGCTACTTTACCGACAAGAAAGCCAAATGGCCCATCATTAAATTAAATACATTAATTGGTATAGTGCTGGGGTGCTTTTGGTTATTCAAATTGAAATGCGGAGTCTGGCCTACAGGAGACTCGTTTCTCAGAGCATTTACTCCACTTGAGTGGTGGCTGCTCTTCTCTCACTGGTTTCCATTTGCCAACTCGCTATGGAGCAAGTCTCAACCCTACCATCTCGGGAATATATTAAACGATCCTGCTTGGTGTCTATCACAAGTGGTGGTAATGCTTATTTTTGTGCGCGGCTTAATGACCGGCCTGCGCCGCCGGAAAACTTTTGGGGGACTGGACTATCTTTTATATGTGTGCATTCTTCCGCTATTCCTATTAGGGTTAACGTTAAGGGGGTATTCCCATATATATATCGAGCGGTACATGCTCATTATTGTGCCGTTTTACTGCATTATAATTGCCAGGGGGGCGACGCATTTTAAAACCAGGGCAGTTGAAGTCATAACTATTACCGTGATCGTGGCATTTAGCGTTTTAACGCTTATAACCTTTTTTATCAAAGACGCGCGCTGTCAGTGGTCAGTGTATAAGCCTAATCCTGGGTGGAGGATGGCGACAGAGTATTTTATTGGCCAAGAGCAGATATATAATGCCCCTGGCATTATATTTGTCACGTCCCCAGACGAAGAGGTTACCTATTACAGTCAGCGGCTTCGAAACGCAAAACAGCCCTTTCCCGACGTTCGCATCATTGCAGCTTTTTATTTAGCAGAAAATGGCAGAGAACTTCAATTTATAGAAGATACGCTGCGCCAACATTCAGCCAATATCTTTTATGTCATGGACAATAAACACTGGAGTTTGCCTGTTTTAGCAAGATTGCTTAAAAGTATCGACGCGGATAAACGATTTCATCTAATGCAGGTTGAATTTTTTAAATCATTGCGCATTTTTAAATTTTATGTAGAATCCAATGAACTTGTAGTATAATAATTTCCATGAGCTACCAGCAGGCGCTTGAAAAAGCTTGGAATGCGGTTTCCGGACTTTCTCATGACAGTAATACGGCTGCCGTCAAGCTGTTGGCCGACACCTACACGATAGACCTTAAGGCCAGGGCAATATTTTCCGATTCCTGCAATGTTCCCGCAAAAGAATACGTCTCTATACTACTGCTTCACTATCTCAAACGCACAAAAGAAGCAGGGAACCTGCCTCCGCTGACAGGCGAATGGATAGACTTTAATGAGATAGAAGGCGGGGAAGGTTACTATGCGGCGTTTAGGAAGCGGACTATAGACCGCATCCTCAAAAAATACGGCTCCGAGCCCGTTGCGATAAAAAGAACCCTTGACCGCTTGCCGGGAGAACTTTCCGACAAAGGAGACGTCAGTATAATCATTCATCCGTTCAATGAGATTGCCATACTTATCACGCTATCGAAGGCCGATGATGAATTCGGGCCCGACGCTAATATTTTATTTGATAAAAATATTTCNNCTGGTATCTTCTGCACGGAGGATATCGTGGTCCTTACGGAAATGGTCGTCCATTCACTCTAACAAGGGGATACTATGAATAAGAAAAAAAAGATCGGGATACTCACGGGCGGCGGCGATTGCCCGGGAATCAACGCGGTCATTCGCGCAGTGGCGAGAAAAGCGATGCTCGAAGACGACGCCGAGATAATAGGGATAGAGGATGGTTACGAAGGTCTGGTGAATAACAGATACCGCAAGCTGCAGCTGCGCGAGCTATCCGGCATCCTTACCGTTGGCGGCACGATCCTGGGCACATCCAAGAAAGCAAATCCTTATCGATACGCGATAAAAAATGGGGATAAGCTTGTCTTTAAAGACCTCTCGAGGCGCGCACTCGACAATATTGATGATATGGAGCTTGACTGCCTTGTCGTAATAGGCGGAGACGGCACGCTCGGCATAGCATACAAGCTTTTCAAGGATGGCGTGCCGGTTATCGGCGTGCCGAAGACGATAGATAACGACATAATGGGGACCGAGATAACTTTCGGGTTCGACTCCGCCGTCTGGATCGCCACCGAGGGGATAGACAGGCTTCACACGACCGCTCAATCACACCACCGGATCATGATAGTCGAGGTTATGGGCCATAATGCCGGCTGGATCGCGCTACATTCGGGGATAGCGGGCGGCGGCGATATAATACTCATCCCTGAGATACCTTACCAGATCGATGCGATCGTCGCAAAAGTACGAGAGAGACACAGCCGCGGCAAAAAATTCAGCATCATAGTAGTGGCTGAAGGCGCCAAGCCGAAGGGCGGGGATATAGTGATACAGCGCATAGTAAAAGAGAGTTCCGACCCTATCCGGCTCGGCGGTATAGGATTCGTCCTGGGTCAGCAGATCGAAAATATGACAGGGATAGAAACGCGCACCGTAGTAATGGGCCACCTTCAGCGGGGCGGCTCGCCCACGCCGTATGACAGGGTGCTGGCAACCGAGCTCGGCACGAAAGCGGTCGACATGATACAGGCCCAGGAATTCGGGTCCATGGTCGGTGTCCAGAAATGCAAGCTTGTCAAGGTTTCATTAAAAGAAGTCTCTAAAGGTTCAAGGAAGATACCCCTCGATCATCCGTTGATAAAATCCGCAAGGTCTCTCGACACATCTTTTGGCGACAAAAAATAGTGATGAAAGGAGCTCGGCATGGCCAATGTATTCAATGCGGCTGAAGTGATAGATATGGGGATAGAGAAAGAACGCAAGCGCCGCGACTTTTATGGTTATGTGGCCTTGAAATTCGAAGAAAAAGATATGAAAGACCTCTTCTCCCGCTTGAGGGATTGGGAAGAGACCCATATCAAGAAATTTACGGAAATAAGGAATACGCTCGAAGAGTCTGAAGCGACCGAATCTTATCCGGGCGAGCTCATAACTTATGTCAAGGCAGCCGTGGACGATATTTTATATAAACAGGTCTCAGCAGAATGGTTTTCAAAAAATGTACGCGCCCCGCTGACCGCTATCCAATACGGGATAGGCTTCGAGAGGGATGCTATACTATTCTTTAACGAGCTCCTCAAATATATGGCGTCTTCTCACAGAGAAAAAGTCCAGGAACTCATAGATGAAGAAAAGAAACACCTGATCTATCTAAGTGAATTGAAGCAAAAATATGTGGAAAAAAGTCAATAAAAAGACGAAACAGGCAATTTACATGATGAGCGGAACGCTGTATCCTATTAGAGTGAGGTAAAATACATTTCGGAGCGGGGGTGATTAAATATGGCAAAGACTATTATGGGAAGAACGATACCCTCTCAGTCGGCAAAATCCGGCAGCAACCAGTTTACCGACCTGGTCAGGAAAAAAGCATACGAGCTTTATGAAAAAAGGGGCCGTAAGTCCGGACGCGCAGTGGATGACTGGCTGGAAGCGGAGCGCATCGTTAGACAAAAAACCTTTTAATGATCAGGTAAGACCAAGAGAGCACTTTTCAAAGGCCCTTGATGTCCAGACGGACGCCAAGGGCCTTAAAATTTTGAAAACCGATGATTTCCTTTGACATTTTCAATACGATAAAATATACTAAACAAAAATAGGTAGCCGGCCATGAAAAACCGCAGCACAAATAAAAAAGTGAAAAGCCATACCGCCGCGAATTTATTCATAACGCTTCTTTTCGTTGTATTTATTACCGATGTGGTAACGAATGTAATCACCGATGCCTTCCGCCTTTCTATTCTCCCGGAATCTATAGTCGACGGTTTCCTTGTGATTTTATTGGCATATCCTTCATTATATATGTTAATTTTCCGGCCGCTCTCCAGGGAAATCGCTCAGAGGAAGGCAACTGAAAAAGAACTGCGCAGGCTTGCCGCGATCGTCGAGTCATCCGACGATGCTATTATCGGAAAAACATTGGATGGACGGATCGTGACATGGAACCGCGGCGCTGAAAAGATTTACGGTTACACGGCTGACGAAATAAAAGGAAAACCCATATCCTTCCTGGCACCTTCCGAACGCTTCAATGAGATACCGAAGCTTATAGATAAGGTGCGGCACGGCGAATCCATCGAACATTACGAAACGATCCGCCGGCGGAAAAACGGCGAGATGATAGATGTCTCGCTGACGATATCCCCCATACGCGACGCCTCAGGCAATATAACCGGCGCCTCAACGATATCGCGCGATATAACGGAACACAAAATATCGGAAGAATTATTGCGCCGGGCAAAAGAGCAAGCCGAGCTTCTCTTCCGCATATCACCGAGCGCAATATTCACCCTTGATAGCAAAATGCGAATCACAGAATGGAACGATAGGGCTACCGAAATAACCGGTTATTCCAAGGAGGAAGCGATAGGGAAGGTATGTACGATGTTCGAGGCATTCCTTTGCAGCAAGGAATGCGCCGTCCACAAGATCACGGATATCAAGCCTGTATTTGGAGAAGAATGTCCCATCAGGACAAAAGACGGCCGCACATTGACGATACTGAAGAATACGGGGCGCCTTAAAGACAAAAACAGCAATACTATAGGGATCATAGAAAGTTTTTCGGATATCACCGAACGTACGCGCATCGAAAAATTAAAGGACGAATTCATCAGCACTGTTTCACACGAACTCAGGACGCCGCTCTCTATAACGAAAGAAGGTATAAGCCTTGTGTTGGATAAGATCCCCGGTCCGGTAAACGAGCAGCAGGCCAAGATCCTCACCGTCTCAAAGAACAACGTCGACAGGTTGGCCCGGATAATCAACTCCCTTCTGGACATATCGAGGATCGAGTCGGGAAAGATAGAGGTCCGGAAGGAGGCCTTCGAGGTAATATCGGTTATAAGGCAAGTCCTGGCCGCCTTCGAATTAAAGACAAAAGAGAAGAGTCTGACATTGCGCGCCGATCTCCCGAAGGAAGGTATTATAATACACGGCGATATGGACGCGATCACGCAAGTCTTAACTAATTTGATCGGTAATTCATATAAGTTTACCGGCAAAGGCTTCATTGAGGTTAAAGCGAAAGATAAGGGCGACGCCGTCGAGATATCGGTAGCGGATACGGGCATCGGGATAGCAAAAGAGAATATACCTAAATTATTCAATAAATTCCAGCAGTTCGGCCGAGTTACCGGCCCCGGCGAAAAGGGCACAGGGCTCGGCCTGGCCATAGCAAAGGGTATAGTGACCGCGCATAAGGGCAGGATATGGGCAGAGAGCGAATCAGGGAAGGGAACGAAGATCACCTTTACACTACCCAAAATTTGACAAAATAATTATAAGGAAGGGGTGTATCATGGCGAAGCGAAAAATATTGGTGGTGGATGACGAGATAGATTTTTTAGAAATGATACGATTGAGGCTCGAGGCCAACAACTATTCGGTTATTACCGCGATGGATGGGAACGAAGCAATTGAAAAATTCAAGACCGAAAACCCCGCCGCCGTGTTACTCGACATACTCATGCCGGGAATGGACGGGCTCGACGTTTTGAAGAAGATACGGCAGACGAACAGCAAGATCCCCGTCTTCATCATCACTGCATTCTCGAACGAGGAGAGGTTCAAACTTGCCAATAAATTCAATGCCTCGGGATTTATCGTAAAGACGAACGACCTGCAGAGAGAAATACAGAACATAACGACAGCGATAGGCATATCCGAAGATTTTAAGGGGCGCTAAACCAAATGCCATCCCGCCACACGCGGAACTGCTTATTCGCTGCGATCTTCTTTGTATCGGTAGTGCCGTCAACAATTTTTGCCGCGGAACAAACCGACACGGAAAGACTGATCCGGAGAATAACACCTCCATTATCTGTACTTAAAGAGACTGTCGAAAAGAAAGACCAGTGGTACTTCGATTCATTCTACGAACCGAGCCTCGTAGTAGAAGGCAACCGCACGGGCCACTGGGACGAGCTCACTAATACTTTCGGATATATCCACAAGAACGTCCACGGATATTTTTCCGTTTCGGAATACGACCGCCTCGGCAATAACGACTACACCGCGAATTTCGGCTCTTACCTGACCTTTAAGGACTCGTACGCGCATATTGAGACCGGGTTCGGCTGGGATGTCAACTACATCTATAATTTTCAGACAATAGCGGAATATGCCCACAAGCTCATCAAGGACGTCTACTGGCAGATCGGTTACAATTACAGGGCCTATCATACCTCGGGAGACGTCCATAATGTATACCCCGGCCTTATATACTATTTCGGCGACCACTACATAAGCGCCAACTACGGCGTATCCTGGATAGAGAGCCGGGACGCTGCCCATTTCGGCATAGTTAAAGGCAACTTCGCCATAACGGATTTCCTGCGGCTTTATGGAGGTGTGGCCTTCGGAGAGCGCCTCTACGATATTTACGGCATCCATGCGCACAGCGAGACCGGATATATAGTCTTTACCGGCGTAACATTGAATGTGTACAAAGGTATAACCTGCCGGGTGGGGTGCGGTTACGGAACGGAAAAACCAAAATTCATAAAACGAAGCCTGGATTTCGGAGCAACGGTTAAATTTTAATGGCATATAATTATCACGGCGAAATAATAAGCATTATCGATCTTATATTATTATGCGCCTCCGTATTTTTAGGAATACTCATCTTCGCTTACATCGTCATAAAAGAACGCGCCGATGACACGAGGAACCGGAAATTAACAGAGATCAAAGAGAACCTCTACCGTCTTTTCTTATCCGGCAAGCCTGTCTCCGCGCGCGACAAAACCGCCTCCAACGCCACCGTCCAACAGTTTGTCGACGTTGAAACAAACAGGAGAAGAGACGCCGTCTTTTTTAATCAGTATGAGCAAGATATATTCAAAAAGTGTTTCCTCACCGCCGACACCATAAAAACTCTCGAAGAGACTGCAAAAAAATCCAGAAACAAATGGCGCCGGATCGAAGCGATAATCGCCCTTGGGTTATGGGGAGACGAGTCTGTGGTGACCATACTTCAGGAAGCGCTAAAGAGCAAGGACCCCGATATATCATATTTCGCGATCCTTGCTGTAAGCCAAACGAAGAAGATGTTTCCCGCGATCGCCCTTCTCAACCTTTTGAAACGCGATCCCAACTCAAGACGCAAGGTTGTGGCAGCGCTCGAATACTTCCCCCAAGAGATATCGGATGAAATCATTAAGCTGACACGCGATCCTGACCCGGCAGTCAGATATTGGTCGTTGAGGCTGCTCGTCAAATTCAAACCGGTAAAATACCGTATAGATATCGAAAAACTTACAAAAGATGAGTCGCCGGATGTACGAGCGGCGGCCTGTGACTGCCTGGGCGATATAGGAAATAACGAGTCGGCGGAGACGATAAAAAGATGCCTGCGCGACGATGTGTGGTTTGTAAGGATGCACGCCGTGAGGGCCCTGTCTAAGCTGATAGGCGAAGAGTCCGTCGCAGCTATCATCGACTTGCTCAATGACGGCTCTCTCTACGTTCTCGATAGCGTCAAAAATGTAATGACCGTGTATATCCGCGCGGCGCTGCCTTATGTTAAAACACTTCTTGAAGGGACCGACGCCCTCGCTAAAAAAATATGCCTGGAGGCTATGGAAAATTCCGGATATTTCGGGGAATT
>PLLI01000099.1 GCA_003140915.1 Candidatus Omnitrophota bacterium | reverse complement strand
CTGCTCGCTGACTATGCGAGTGGCTGCCACCCGCTTTATCTACGCGAGTAGGAGTTTAATCGCAAATTCTGTGCGATTAAGCTGTTAAACAAAACTTAAAATGACAAAAAAAACTCCATATCAGAGTTGTCGTTAATATAAAACTCGTCGATAATCTATATGCTGTAAGAGAAATTAAATTTGGTTATTGGATTATAGCAGAATAAGCAAATATGTCAAGGTTTTTTTTATTTTTTTTCAACATTATATCTCTTCGACTGACTCCTGCCTGACCCACCCTATTTTGCCGTCGATCCTCCGGACCTGTCTCCAGCCTTCCCTTGTTTTTATGATCAGTACCCTATCCCCCTCCTGGAGCTTGTAAAAAGAATTAGATTTATCGATGGGCTCATATTTGCAATCGACGTCCTTTTGGACGACCACGCCGCGTTTAAGGATCTCTTCGTCGTAATAACGTATGGCGAGCGCCCCGATATTGACTGCAAGAAAGAGTAAAATTACGGCGTAAAGCAAGCGGGTCTTTTTCGCTAAAACAGGATTGATGATAAAGGCGATCTGCAGGGCGATAAATAGGAGATAAATAATGAGCGCCCAAACCGCTATGGCATTCATATTGAAATCTTTAAATGGCGCTTTTATAACAGTCACTACGGGATTCCTGCGCGGGATATCCGCCGTCGAGGTTCCGACGAGCGACTTCGCGTAATCCAGGTTGGATTTCAGGTCGGCGTCCTGCGGCATTACACGTCTGGCCTTTTCGTAGAAGAGTATGGCTCGCCCGAGATTACCTGATTTGAAATAGCAATTCCCCATGTTGTAGTAGAGGTCTCCGCTGTCTATGCCCATATCCAGGATCTTTTTATATTCCGCCAACGCCTTCTCGTATTCGCGTTTCTCATATAAGCTGTTGGCCGAATAGAAGAGCTTGTTCGGGTCAAGTGTCATCGGGCTCTCGGCAAATAACGCCCCGGCGAGCGAAAGGAATACGGCAGCCGTTAAGATAATTTTTTTCATGTTCGCCTGCGCTCCAGATATCTTATTACATCTTCCAGTTCCTTGTAATCGTCAAGCATCTTGTCCGCGTCGAACTTCAGGAATGCGAACCTCGCTTCGGCGCATACGGTGAAAAGGTTACGTATCTTCGTGATAATAGCGGCATCGACATCTTTGGAAGACAACCTTTGGTTCACGATATCGAACGTAAGACCTGCCGGCGGGAGATGAAGCCGGTTGCCGAGATAATCCTGCATCGTTTTGAATAACGCTTCATAAAAGACCCTGGAATCACCGGACCTGGTTTTGCGCTTCAATGTCTTCATCCCGGACCTGGCGACTTTAAACGCCGCGAGCCGGGATGCATATACCGCGTCATACTTTACCCTGTTCATCCTGCCTACCACTATATATATTGTAATGAGCGCCAGAAATGGAACGATCAGTAATAGCCAAAAAACGGCCTTTTTATAGATCTGATTTTCACGGGGTATCCATTTGCCCGGGACTTCCTTGATATACACGATATCGTTTGCTAACGTTTTTTCTTCCGGCCGTGTCGCGGCAGCGGCAGGCCCAACTACTTTAGAGGGAAGTTCTTCTTTCGACTTCTCGACCTGCAGAGCGATCGGCCCCTGCGTTATAGTCTTGTATTCTTTTGCGGCCGGATCGAAATAGCTGAACGAGGCCTTAGGTATCTGAGTAATTTTTTCTGTCTGGGGTATCAGGACCTGGGTGAATGTCTTTGAATTCTCCTGGGTCTTGACTTCGGGCTCGTATGCCTTGAAATCATCTATCGCTTCGAGCTTCGGCGAAAGCACCGTATTGAAGTTGCCCGTTCCGTTAATCGTCATCCGGACGGTAACCGGGTCGCCTGTCTTTACCTTTGCAGGGCTCGCCTCAAATATAAACTGGTAATCTCCGACAGCGCCCGAAAAATCCTTTGGTCTTCCTTCGCTCGGGAGCTGGGATACTATCAGATGGACCTCGTCCGATTTTAACTCGATGGGCCGTTTTTCATACCGGGCGAGAAAATCGTCAAAAAACGAGTCCCTGAGTGCCTGGTCGTTCCCGAACATGTCGTCGCGCATCGCCCCCGTGATCCTCTTTTTCACTACGATATTGCACTTGATCCTGGCAGGCCCTACCTTGTAATCACCGGGCTTTGTAGCATATAGGTTTGTCCTGAATTCCAGGACGTCATACGTGAGCCCGCCCACCGTCTCCTTGTACTGTTTCGGCTCCTTGAATTCGATCTTCGAAAAACCTTCCTGGGAAAAGGCCGGAAGCTGTATATCGCTCACGTTCATCTGGTTGACATAAAGCTTTACGGTGATCGGGATAAGTTCGTTCACGTAGGCCGTCGGCTTATCAAGATTGAGCGTGACGTATATCCTGTCCTCCAGGTTCGCCTTCTCCGGCAGCGGTTCTTCAGCAGGCGGTTGCGGCCTTTGTGTAAGGGGACGTTCTTCGGTAACGTTGAGAACGACCATGTTGGAATTGTAATTGTCGTTCTTATATCTGAATGAGAACGGCCCTATCTGGAATTTCCCGAGACGCAGGGGCTGGACCGTGTACATGTGGGTTATCGAACTCGAGACCTGGCCGTTTATGACGGTCATCATCGTCGACGGACCTATGTAATGGACCTCGAGGCCGTCGATGCTGCCGATATCCGGGGCCGGCATAGATTGCGTGCCGTGGAAAGAGAGACCGAGCTGCGCCGTCTCGCCGAGCGCAAGCCGCTCGCGGTCTAGCGACACTTCAAACTTCACGTCAGCGGCATGCGCAACGCCTGTCGCGACAAGTAGAATGAGAAAAATGAATACTATAATTTTATTTTTTTCCACCATAATAATTCCTGTAAATGGCCCATCACTGATGGGCGGGTCCTGTCATGAATCATCCTTTTTTCTTTATCGCTCGGCATGGGGTTTACAATTAACGCTCAAACTATGCGGGTATCTGTATGTCCGCCAGGATTGACTACGATATTAACGCCTCAAGCAGTATCGTCATGACAGTATCAATCCTAAGCGGCGGACACCCCCATCCCATGCCTCGCTCGATAATCGAAAAAAGTCTGCTTCATGCCACCCGCCGGTTGCTATAGCCATTTCCCGCTACGCGTTTTTGCCGGCAAATCCTATCATACCTGGTGCCAATTCTCACGCCACCTCGTGGCGGCATTTAATAACAAAGAAAAAATAGCTATTTATTTGAAATATCCAATAAATTTTGCTTTACCTGAATTCTTATTTACGTAAATTGAACCGCCACTTTCATAATTTTTCTCTTCAGGATCCCTAAAAGAGATGCACCAATAATCTTCGCCACTTTTAGGATCATGCACTGCTGCATCGCCTATTGTGAATGCTGTTTTTCCTATAGGTCCCCATTTTGTTAATTCCTTTTCAAAAAATTGTTTAGCTGTTACCATGGCTTCTTCTTTACTAACTTCCGCATAGCAAAAATTGTTGCATAAAAACACCGTTGTATATATAGAAATTAACGCTACTAAAATCAGTTTTTTCATTCAATACCTCCTCATTCTACAATAAAATTTTTCGCTCACGTCAGGAATGTGATGTGGCGATNNAAAATTTCGAGGCAGCGTACGAGAAATTTTACCAGTCCTTCGACGGCTCGGGCAAGTCTATTCGCTTCTTCCTCATCCTGACAGCCATCCCCGTCGCCTCTTCGCCCTTGTAACCCTCGAGCAGCATCTTCGCCTCCTGCTCGGGCATCTCTGCACCCTGTCCCTCGGATTGCGGGGCCTGGTAAGCCTGCAATCCGCTCTCTTCGGGCTTCTCCTTCTTCTCTTCTGTTCCGCCGGCAGGTTGCGGCTGTTCCTTTTCCTTCTGGCCGGCTTCTTTAGGCTGCTCTTCCTGTTTCCCTTCGCCCTGCTTCTTCTCTTCCGGTTTCTCGCTACCCTTCTTTTCTTCTTTGTTCTGTTCTCCCTGCTGCTTCTCTTCTTGTTGTTTTTGTTGCTCTTCCTTCTGAGCCTCTTCTTTTTGCTTCTGACTTTCGGACTTTTCTTCGCTTCCGCCGCCCTGGCTTCGCTTCTCCTGCTCCTGGCTCTTTTCTTGCGGCTGCTGCTTTTCCTGCTGCTGACTCTTTTGTTGCTGCTGACCCTGCTCCTCTTTCTGCTGCTGATTCTGTTGCTGGTTCTGTTCTTCCTTCTGCTGTTGGTTCTGCTGTTGATTCTGTTGGTTTTGCTGCTTTTGTCGGTTCTGCTGATTCTGCTCTTGCTGATTTTTTTGATTCTGCTGATTCTGCTCTTTGTTCTGCTGTTTATTCTGTTGCTCTTTATTCTTATCCTTCTTCTCGTCCTTCTTGAATTGATACTTTTCCGCTAATTCATTCAGTTTCTTTTCAACAAATTCGTAATTGAATTTAGCGTCCTTATTGTCCGGGTCCAAATCAATCGAGCGCTTATAAAACTTAATGGCAGTCTCGTAGAACTCTTTGGCCTTTTTTATGTCGGACTTTTCGGCAAGCTCGCCCAACCTGTATTGAGTATTTCCTATGTTGTAATCCGCCGCCGGTATCAACCCTGCCTTGCCGGAAGCTATGGCGTTATTAAACGTTTCGATGGCCGGGCTATACGCCTTCGTCCTGTATCTGCTGAGGCCGAGATTGAACGAGGCTATCCCCGCCGATGGTTCCTGCGACGCCGCTTCGCCATACAGTTTAGCCGCTTCAACGTAATGATCGCTATTATATAACAAATTGCCTTCTTTGACATCATCCTTCACTGACGCGAAGGCAGGTGCGGCAATAAAAATAGAAGCCGTTATCAGGCAAATCCGAAGTGCGTGGGTCATCGCGCAAGCCTCTTCTTTTCCGGGATAAACGGCTCTATCAGTAAAAGCAGTACGGCAAGGCCGAGAAAATATTGAAAGCGTTCCTGATATTGCTTGCTTGCCTTTCCCTCTATATCCTTCTTCTCGAGTTTTGAGATGCTCTTATCGTATAACAGGACGAGCCCGAAATCCGACTGGGTCGCGCGCACGTAACTCCCGCCGGTAGAGATCGCGATATTCTTTAGGAGCTCTTCATTGAGCGTCGTCTTCACGACGTTACCGCTCTTATCGGCGACCCATCCCCTGGAGCCGCGCTCATCTACGGCCGGAATGAGCGCACCTTCGAAAGTCCCTACGCCAACACAGTATATCTTGATGCCTTCGTCGGAAGCCTCTTTCGCCGCTTTCATCGGGTCGCCTTCCAGGTCATCTCCGTCGGTGATGATTATGAGGGTCTTATACTTCTTATCCTGCCCCTTAAGGACGCCTATCGCTTCTCTTATGGCGCTCCCTATATTGGTCCCGCCGCGCGGGATCGTATTGACGCCGAGATCATCGAGCGTCAAGAGAAAACCGTTGTAGTCGATGGTCAACGGGCACTGGAGGAACGCCGTCCCCGCAAAGGCGATGAGGCCGATCCTGTCGCCGTTCAGTTTCTTGACCAGGTCCTTGACGGCAAATTTCGAGCGTTCCATCCTGTTCGGTTTCACATCGGTCGCGAGCATGCTCTTCGAAACGTCCATGGTGATAAGTATATCCAGGCCCTTGAGCTTTGACTCTTTCCACTCAAATCCCCATTGAGGTCTCGCCAGCGAAAAGACTAAAAGGGAAATTGCGGCGGTAAGGATAATCATCTTCGCGATCTTCCGTTTAAAGACGGCGGCCGGAGCGATCGACCCGACCAGAGATTTGTCGGCAAACCTGTTCATTAGTTTTTCTCTCCGCTTTATTATCCATAGATAAAAAAGCGCTACGATTATCGTAAGGAAGAACAGGACCGAAAGATATCTTGGGTCGGCGTAATGCATAAGCCTACGGTACCCTCATAAAAACGGTATTGGCCAGCAGGATTTCCAAAAGGATCAGGATGAGGCCGGGTATCAGAAAATAATAGAAAAGTTCTTTATATTCCTTGTATTCGAAATGCTCTATCACCGATCTCTCCAGTTTATTTATATCGTCGTATATCCTGCGGAGCGTTTCGGAATCGCTTGCCAGATAATATTTGCCGCCGGTAATAGCCGCGATCCTCTTCAGGACCTCTTCGTCGATCTCTATTGGAATATTCTGATAAACCTTCCTTCCGTAAGCGTCGCGGAAGGGATAGGGCGAGAGGCCCTTCCTGCCGACGCAGATTGTATAGATCTTTATGCCGAGCGATTTGGCCGCCTCTGCGGCCATGACCGGCGATATGGTCCCCGCGTTATTCACGCCGTCCGTGAGGAGGATTATTATCTTCGACTTCGTCTTCGACGTCCTCAGACGGTTGCATGAGCTCGCAACGGCACTCCCGATCGCGGTCCCGTCCTCGATCATGCCGACCGAGACCCTGTCGAGATTCTCGTTGAGCCATCCGTAATCGGTAGTAAGCGGGCAGACCGTGTATGCCCGGGCGGCGAAAGCCACCATCCCGATACGGTCGTCCTTCCTCTTCTGTATGAATTCCTTGACGACTTCGCGGACGAGGTCGAACCTGTTTATGCGGGAGCCGCGCAGCGTGAAATCTTCCGCAAGCATGCTCGTCGACGTATCGAGCGCAAGGACTATGTCAACGCCCTCGGATATCGTCTTCGTTCCTTCCATGACGGTCTGCGGCCTGGCAAGCGCCAGGACAAGCAGCATAAGGGCGGTGGCCCTGAGGAAGACGGGAGAATGCTTGAGCCGCACGCGAAGAGTGGGCTTTAAATCCTCTACGAGCTCGCGCGACGGAAAGGTAAAGGTAGGGTCGGACCTCTTCCTTAATAAAATAAAGACGGCGAGCGGTATGAAAAAGATAATGACCAGCGCAATAGGATATCTAAAGACGAACATAGGAGATCTCTTTGGTTTCTTCGATGAACTTTTTTGCCGCTATGAAAACCTTCTCCATTTCACCCTTCGCGGGCGTATATTTCGCAAACTTTACGAGGTCGCAGACATTTAAAAAATCCTTCAAGAGATCTTTCTGGTCGAGCGAGAGCCTGGTCGATTCCTTGAGTGAGCACAGGAATTCTTCCGTAGTCATCTCGGGCGCCTTCATCTTAAATGACCGCTCTATATAGCGCCGGATGCAATCGGAGATCCCGGTGTAATATTCTTTCACGTCCGAATTTTTTAAAAAATTTCCTCTCGCGGCCTCAAGCTCTTCCAATGCTGTTTCATGCGGCCGTTTCACCGGCATCGCCCTTTTTCTGAATTTATACAGGACGGCGGAGAGTATTATGCTGAAAAAGATAATGACGCCGGAGACGAGAAACCAGTTTATTTCAAAATATTGCAAGGGTCTCGTCACATCCTTGATATCTGCGGGCATTTTATCTTTTGGTAATACGCTTTCGATAGTTACGTTCAAGGCGCGCGTTTGAACGGTCTTCCAGCCATTGGCACCTTTCTTTTTATATTTTATATCTATCTGTGGTATCTGGTGCTTGCCTGTAGAGTATGCGGCGATGAAATACCAGTATGTAATAATATTACCGCCGAAGAAACTCTTTTTTAGCTCGCGCCCCGAATCCTTTATCTCGAAATCGCCTATTTTATTCTCTTTGAATTCCGGAAGGTTTATATCGGTCCCTGCGTTGTAATCAATATCTATCGTAAGTTTTACTCTGTCCCCTATAAGGGCGCTCGCCCTGTCGACCAATGCAGTCGCCGATATCCCGTTATCAGCGGCCGAAAGCGTTCCGCAGGAGATGAATAAAAGGAGCCCGGCCGTTAAAAACGTTTTAACTTTCGTCGACATCTATATCCTCTTCTTGCGCTTCTTGAAAAACTTTATAAATTCGTCGATATACGGCCTGTCCGTCCTTATGCCTATATGGTCCATACTTACAGAATTGAAGACCTTGTCGCGCTCTGCGATCAGTTCACGCGACCGGCGCGAATACTTTTCCCTGATCGTTTCGTTCGAGGTATCGATGAGAAATACCGAACCTGTCTCCGCATCCTGCAGCTCCAAGAGGCCCACGTTTGGCAGGTCTATCTCGCGCGGGTCCGTTATCGTGATCGCAATGACGTCATGCCTCTTATTGGCAAGCGCCAGGGCCTTCTTGTAATCCTTCGCGAAAAAATCCGATATTATGAACGTGACGACCCTTCGGGTGGTAACGCCGTCGAGATACCGGAGAGCGGCCGCTATGTCCGTGCCTTTGCCTTTGGGTTTGAAATATAGCGCTTCCCTTATGACCCTGAGGACGTGCGAGAGG
>PLLI01000068.1 GCA_003140915.1 Candidatus Omnitrophota bacterium | reverse complement strand
GTCCTTCATGCTGGCCGGTTTACCGATTATCGATTTGCCGACCAGAACGACCGTGTCCGCGCCGATGATAATACCTGAATCGAATCTCTTGGCCGCGTCCCGGGCCTTTAGAACGGCATTATTTATCACAAGATCGCTGCAACGGCCCTTGAGGAGACCGGCTTCTTCAACACGCGATCCGACAACCTGAAACTTAAGCCCGATCTGCCGCAAGAGCTTCTGCCTTGCCTTCGATCTTGACGCAAGTATGATTTTACGCATTGGCCGCTTTCTCCCCTGCCAGGTACCCTGTCGAAAACGCCTGCTGCAGATTGTATCCGCCGCTCGCAGCCGCGCCTTCGATGACTTCGCCCGCGAAATAGAGCCCGGGGATGACCCGCGATTCCATTGTCCGGGGATTTATCTCTTTCGTAGAGATGCCGCCGCCCGTAACCATCGCTTCCTCGATCGGCAAAGACCCCGCGATCGTCAACGGAAACGCTTTGAGCATTGAGATGATCGCGCGCCTCTGGACTTGTGTAATCTGGTTAGCCTTCAGGTCGTCTCTAAGATGCAGTGATTTCAAAAATCTATCGACCAGCCTCTGAGGCAGAATATCTTTCATCAGGTTCTTCATGATAATACTGCCCTTTATTTTGAACTTGTGCAAAAGCTTACTCTCAAGCTGCTCTTCCCTTAGTCCGGGCTTGAGATCGATCAGCAAGGACACTTCTTTATGCTCCTTCAATATCTCCATTACCCTGGAACTCAGGTCCAAAACGAGTGGCCCGGAAACACCAAAGTGCGTGAACATGAGCTCGCCCACATCCGAGGATAAGCACCTCTTGCCGTACTGGAAAGTCACTTTGACGTTTTCCAGCGCAAGCCCCTGCAGCTCTTTTATCCATGACTCTTTCACCGTCAGCGGCACTAGCCCGGGAATCAGCGGCATTATCTTATGACCCAATTCTTCAGCTATCTTGAAACCGTCGCCCGTGGAGCCCGTCGCTTTATATGAAGCGCCACCGGTCGCGATTATCACTTTCTCAGTTTCAATTTCCCGCCCATCTTCCGTTACGAGTTTAAAACGACTATCCCTTTTAGCAATTTCAACGATACGGGTATTGTGCAGGATTTCAATCCCGTTTCCAGAGAGCGCCTTTTTTAGAAGCTCCACAACGGAAGTCGCCTTATCGGTCTTCGGAAAGACCCGGCCTTGCCGCTCCACCTTTGTTTCAAGCCCAAGCGACGCAAAAAACCCTCTAAGATCTTCGTTGAAAAAGATATGGAAAGCTGTCCGTAAAAATTCGCCCTGTTTCCCGAACTTTTCAATGAACGTATCGAGATCCGCAATATTGGTCAGGTTGCATCTCCCCTTGCCTGTAATAAGTATCTTTTTGCCTATGGAATCATTGCGCTCGATCAAGATGACCTTCTTTTTATGCTGCCCCGCCCTGATCGCTGCCATGGTTCCCGCTGCGCCTGCCCCTATTACCGCAACATCCCAGGCCTTCATGCGAACGCTCCCGCGGACTCTCCGGCGACATATCCCGACGCCCATGCCCAGGCGAGATTATAGCCTCCCCGGCAACCGTCAACGTCGAGCACCTCTCCGGCAAAGTAGAGCCCTTCCGTGATCTTTGAGGCCATGGTCCCGGCTTCTACCTCCCGCACGTCAACGCCGCCGGCCGTAAAATCAGCCTCGTTCCACCCTCTCGTGCCGGTGACGTTAAATTCCATCGCTTTTAATTTATTCGCTATGACTGCGGTATCGCGGCCTTTTAAGATAGTGCTGAGGGCAAGAGAAAATTTATCCGGCAATATTCCGGCACATAGTTCTTCGACCGGGAAACCGCATTTCAGCCTCCTGTCGAACTCGTTCTTCAGGCGCGCCTCGTTCATGAATGGGACCATGTCTATGAGCACCGTTACAGCCTTTTTCCCGGGTCTGTTGAGAGCTATGGAAATAATTCGCGATATATCCAGTATCGCCGTCCCGGACAAGCCATACTTCGTAAATAACAGATCTCCCGAAGCTTCGGCAACTACCGAGTCTCCGATGACCACTTTCGCCGAGGCAAATATCTTCTGTCCCTGCAAAAGATGGCAGAGCGGGTCTTTCGCAACCACAGGGACGGCCGAAGGGACTGGCGCGACTATTTTATGGCCGAGCTCTTCGGCGAATTTATAGGAACTGCCGTCGGAGCCAAGCGCCGGATACGATTTCCCGCCTCCTGCGATTACGAGCGCGGCGCATGAGATCTTGCGGCCGGATTTGGACGCCAGGATAAAGGCGCCCTTCATGGCAGTTATGCTGTTGACTTCGAAATTAAGTTCAACAGGGATCGAAAACTTTTTGAGTTCTATTTCGAGGACCTTCAGGACGGATGACGATTGGTTGGTGACAGGGAATATTCTGCCTTCTTCGGGATATGTCTCGAGACCGAGCGATTTGAAGAAATTCAAAATGTCATTTTTGCCGAATTTCGAGAATACACTCCGGACGAGGCTCCTTGAGACGGGATTGTAAAATGAGTCGGAGAGATTTTCGTTTAAAAGGTTACACCTGCCGTTACCCGACGCGAGGAGCTTCTTGCCGAGACGCGGAAGGCGTTCACAGATAACAACGGACGAGCCTGCGCGTTTTGCCGATATTGCCGCTACTATGCCGGCAGCGCCTCCGCCCAATACAGCNNCAATCACGCTCTCCCCAAATATTGGCCGGTCCGCGTATCGACCATCACCGTCTCGCCTTCATCGATGAAGATCGGGACGTTAACGATGAACCCCGTCTCAAGTTTGGCAGGCTTCATAGCTTTACCCGACGTGTCGCCTTTCGCGCCCGGCGCGGACTCGATTATCTTCAACGCGACGCTGACCGGCATCNNTCATATCATCGCTGAGCGTCAAGTTCTCATAAGTCTCCATATCCATGAAATTGAACCCGTTATGGTCCCTATAAAGGTATTGGCCCTTCTTGGACTCGAGGTCCGCCGCCTCGACCGAATCACTAGGACTATAACGCTTATTGAGCGTCTGGCCGGTAAGGATGTTTTTGATCACAGCCTGGTATATAGCGCGCAGGTTCCCCGGCGTCCTGTGTTCCATTTCAGTTACCATGAAGAAATCCTTGCCGTCTTTAATGATCATGCCTTTTTTCAGTTCCGACGCTTTCACTTACAATTCCCCTTTCTTACTGCACATTTACCTTGATTGTCTCTTCGCTGACGTTCTTCTTCTTCGGCAGAACGATCTCCAGGACGCCTTCATTGTAAGTCGCTTTTATGCCGCGGCTCTCGCAGTCAGCCGGAAGCTCTAAGATCCTTTCGAAACGGCCGCTCATCCGCTCCTGCTTTACGATCCCGGGACTCTTCTGTTTTGTGATAGCTTCCCGCGAACCCGATATCTTGAGCAGCCTATTGTTCTCAAGAGTGATATCTATCTTATCTTTGCTCATCCCGGGCAGGTCCGCCTTAACGATTATCTCTTTGTCATTTTCCGACACGTCGACACGCACATCCTGGCCAAACGCAGCCATCTTGCCGGCCTGATCTCCGGGATTTACGATGACATCCTTCATAAATCTGTCCATCTCTCTCCTCAGCCGCATGAGCTTTTCGCGCATCTGGTCGAGGTTTTGATAATCCTGTTCGGTAGGCCCGGCCTGGGCGTAAAGCGTGCTGATGGCTAAGAGAGAAAATATGACGCTTATAATGAACTTTTTCATATTATTATCCTCATATTGCAGGTTAATAGCATAACCCAATTCGGTAGAAATTTCAAGCTAAAATAGCCCTGAGGCCTTGGATCGAAGCCTACTCTTTGGATTCCTTGAATGATATGGCAAGGCTGAAAGGCAACTCGGAGGCGTCTAATTCCTTCGGGAAATGCGGGAACGGCGATGCCTGCTGTATACTCAGAATCGCGATATCGATAAGTCTATTATCGGTCGTCGATTTACCAAGATCCACATCGATCCTGCCTAACGATCCGTTAGAATTCAGGATAAAGAAAAGATCGACGTCGCCGTTACTGTAATGGTCCCTGTAATTATATTTAAGCTTTTGCACCACCTTCTCTCGAATGGTATTATAATAATCCAGATAGTCCTTTGCGTGTTCTTTATATATGATTTGATAAGACTTCATATCGTCTTTCAAGCTAAAATAAGCAGGATCCATGCTATCCGTTGCCTTGATAGTTTGGGCTATGGCACAAGGCGAATATATGTTTCCGGATATGGCATATGCCGCAGCCAAAAAAACAATAAAACCTTTTATCATCTTATTGGTATCCATGAAAATTAATATACCCTAAGGCATATCCAAAGTCAAAGAGTTTAGAATTCCACTTTCGCCCCGCCCGACATGGAACATAACGGCATCGGATAATTTCTTAAAGTCTGGCATCTCGCATTAAAGATATTATCCAGCGTGATAAAATAAGTGAAACCTTCTTTGAATTTTTTTGAGATATGCATATTTACGACAAAGAACTTCTTCACCTTTACGCTATTGTTGGGGTCATCGAATCGCTGGTCTACAGATTGGCCGGACACCTGGCATGCCAGGCCGCATTTATCTTTATATTTCAGAGCCATATCCACTTTATCAATGGGCTGATAGATGAGGTACTTACCAGTGGCGCTATTCTTCGCCCTAAGGTAGGTATATGCAACGTCGAATTCCAAATTATCCGTCAGCGCTAACGCATTTGTGATTTCGATACCGTTTATTACGGCGGAATCGATATTCATCGGCTGCCATATTGCCGAGGGGTCCGCAGATTGCGGCGCCCAGTTAATCAAATTCGAAAAATCGTTTCTATAATAGGTTATCCCCGTACTTAACTTATCAGTTATCCTTGTGTCGAAACCGGCCTCCACCGTGACGCCTCTTTCCGGCCTTAAATTGACATTCCCCTGCGCAAACCCATCGAAGGGCCAGTATAGATCGTTAAACGTCGGAGCGCGAAAGGAACGGCTGATGAGGGCGCGGATCCTATTATTTTCATCCAACTTGTAAGACAGCGTAGCGCTGGGATCGAGCTCGGTCCCGAAATTAGAATATTTATCTACCCTTGCGCCTGCTGTCAGTTTCAGGCGGTCGAAAAATTCAAACTGGTTTTCCATATAAAACGCCCATACGTCATAATAATGCTTGGCGGATGTGGTGCTGTCGTTCAAATTCTGCACGTAATTTAATCCCATTATCAATTGGTAGAACTTATACAATTCCTGCGCCACCTGCAAATTTATGCCGCGCACTTTAGTAGTCTGGATCGCGTTTTCGGCCAGGGGCAGCTGCACAAATTCCAACCTATCGTAAGTCTGGTATGCTTTAAGAGAAAGAGAAGACAGGTCGTCCGGTTTGAAATCCCAATTTAAGTCGAAGAAATGGCGAAAGACCTTTTGTTTATTAATGCTGCTTGGGGAAGCGGTTGACCCCGGAACTCCTACTCTATTCTTATAGATGCCTGAATTAAATACGATGTCATTTTTGGCGTTAAGCTGATAGTCAAACTTTGCATTTAGATCTTCGGCGTTAAATTCAGAGTTCTCGCGAAAACCATGATCGGATTCATAGGCCCCTGTCAGCAAATAGCCTAACTTCTTCAAGCGCGCTCCCTGGGAGATACGCTGCGAGAATTCTTTAAAACTCCCAAAAGTAGTGGTAGATTCCGTCTTCTGTTTCTCTTTAGGGGGGTTCTTTGTGATTATGTTCACCGTCCCGCCCATTGCCTGAGAACCGTATAGGCTCGAGCCGGGACCGTACATCACTTCTATCCGGTCGATATTATCGAGCGGTATCGTGCTGAGGTCTATCTCGCCGTCTCTCGGGCTATTTATGGGCCTGCCGTCGATAAGGACGAGCACCTGCGCTGCACTAGACCCGCGCATGCGTATTGTCTTTTGAGCACCGAGCCCGCCGTTGCTGTTTACGTTAACGGACGCAAGCGAAGTTAAAACTTCGCCTAAGTCTTGGGCACCGGAAGCCTCTATATCACCGGATGTAATTACCTCGACTTTTCGTGCAGAATTACCCTGATATTCTTTTATTCTGGAGGGAGTTATTACAATGTTCTCTAATCTTATATTCTCTGCGAAACATAAATCGTTAATTATAAATAAAATGTCCAACACTGCAGCTGCAGACCTGATGATCAATTTGAAATTAAACATCTATTCCTCCTTTACGCGAGAGTACTTCCCATGGAATGTGATCGACCGGGCTCCCGTTACTAAAAACGGTTTACCGTTGCGCGACAGCGCCTGGGATCCCACCAGGACTTCCTTCATTCACTCCAGGTTTTCCAATCTGATTTTATTACGAGTACTTCTTAATGTCCAGGAACCAGTGCTTCCAGAACCCTTCTTTCAGAATAGGCTCAGCTTCCAATATTCGTATAGGCTCTTTGAATATGGGCCCGTCAACTACCAGGGTATGGAACTCCCCGTTCTCACCGCAGGGGCACACTCCTTTCTTTTTGAGTTCATTTGCCAAATCCACGTCAACCGGCCTGCCCAGATATTCTTTCCCCATCTTTTCGGCCTGGCAGCTCACTATTATTGCCTTGAAGCCAAGGCCGGTAAACTCGTCCACTATCTTAATAGGGTCCTGCTGCCAGAGCGGTTCGACCGGCTGCACGCCCAAATCACCGCAGACTCTCTCGACCCAATTTATCATGTCCAACAGATAGATATCACCGAAGACCATATTTCGCATCTCTTCAGTTTTAAGCCTGGCCACAGCTTCCTTAAACTCTTCCTCGTATTTTTTCATATCGGCTGTAACCTCTTTTTGAACAAGAGGAATACCGATCCTCCTAACTTGCAGCGAGAGTAGTTCCGCTTCGATCCCGTGAAAGCATCCCCTTTTAGATTCTCGTGAAATAAAATTTAGTAAGTATCTTACGTCATAACCGCTCTGCATCGCCTTATAACACGCAAGGCAGCTGTCTTTACCTCCGCTCCAGGAGGATATTGCCGCCACCTTATTCATATAAATATCCTTTCCAAAATTATGATATTCAACAATATCATAACCTCGGTCAATTCACTCACGGCCCCTATGGTATCTCCCGTGATGCCTCCTATTTTTATTTTTATACGCAAACCCGCCACGCACGTGAAGAGGGCCGCTATCGCAAAGACCGCCAGCCCTGTCACTTTCGCGACAGATAGCACAATGGTGAGGGCAATAATTGTCGCGGCCAGGAATTTTATTTTATCAACCTCGTCAATAAATACCTTCGCCTTTCCTTCCGTTCTTGCGTAAGGAAAAACGAACATCGATAGCACCATTGACCACCTGCTCACAACGCACATGAGGACGAGGCTCGCGTCTTTAAACGGCGTGCTTACGGCTGAGAGAAAAGATACCTTTAGCATCAATACGGATACGATCGCCAGGACGCCCATCGCGCCCACGTGCGGATCGCGCATGATCTCGAGCATCCGCGCCCTGTCCTTGCCGCTGAAGAGTGCATCGGCCGTATCCGACAATCCATCAAGATGCAGCCCGCCGGTCAAGACTACCAAAAGAACGATAAGTATGGCATTAGACGCTAACGGATCTAATCGGGCAAGCAACAATAAATGATTTGCCGCTACCAATACCGATCCAAGCAGTAATCCGACTATGGGGAAACATGCTATGGCCCGGCCAAATTCCTTAGCCGCCGGCCGGTCTATCCTGACCGGGATTATCGTCAAAAATTGTAGTGCCAGTAAGAAACTCTTCATTTTTCGATCTTCTCCGAAACGCTTGCCTCTTTAAAAGTCGCCATCTCCGTCAAGATCTTTACAGCTGCTTCGACAATGCCGATCCCCAGAGCCGCGCCAGTACCTTCACCCAGCCTCAAGTTCAGATCTAAGATAGGCTTAAGGCCTATATGCTCCAGGATCACCCTGTGCCCGCGCTCTACGGAGCAGTGGCTCGCGATCATATAATCCTTTGTTTTGGGCTCGATGTGAAAAGCTACAAGCGCCGCCGCCCCTGAAATAAATCCGTCGATGACTATCGGGACCTTGCGGGACGCCGCTGCCAAAATTACACCTGCCAGGCCGCCTATCTCGAACCCGCCTACTTTTGAGAGGACGTCGATGGCGTCGTTCGGGTCAGGCTTATTTACAGCTAATGCTTTTTTTATTATCGCGACCTTATTGGTCAGGCCCTTATCGTCTATGCCCGTCCCGCGGCCGGTAATATCCTCTACGGGATGGGCGGTAAATACCGCCGTAATAGCGCTGGATGAGGTGGTGTTACCGATGCCCATGTCGCCGGTGCCGGCAATGTCTACGCCCTTCTTAAATTCATCTTCGAATATTTCGATCCCCGCTTCGATGGACCTTATTGCCTCCGCGCGTGACATCGCGGGGCCCTTTACCATATTTTTAGTTCCGTAATTTACCTTCTTAACTATAAGAAGAGGGTTGGGGCTTAGGTCCTCCGCCACGCCCAGGTCCGCCACCACCACCCTGGCGCCGACGTGCCTGGCCAAAACATTTATTCCCGCTCCGCCTCTTAAAAAATTATACACCATTTGCGGAGTGACTTCTTTCGGATAGGCGCTGACGCCTTCGGCCGTTACGCCATGATCACCCGCGAACGTGAATACGACCTTGTTTCGCAATACAGGGGCCTCCTTGCCCGTGATCCCGGCGACCATCTTTGCCAATTCTTCAAGCCTGCCGAGAGACCCTAACGGTTTTGTAAGACTATCGAGCCGCGCTTGCGTTTTTTCCATGAGAGAACGATCGATCGCTTTTATGGAACCCCTGACTGTTTCTAAACTGCCCATTTTACTTTATCCTCCACGGTATTCCTGAAACCATAAAAAGCACTTGCGCCGAACGCTCTGCGGCGATCTTATTTACCCTGCCCGCAACATCCCTGAACTCGCGGCCGAGCCTGTTATCCGGCACTATTCCTAAACCGACCTCATTCGACACGACTATAGAAGAGTCTTTGCGCTTTTTGAGCTCTTCCATGATCGCAATGATTTCTTTTTCTATTTTCTGCGGCGCTCTCTTCTTCAGGAACAAATTCGATACGAGAAGCGTAAGGCAGTCTATAAGGATGAGGTCGTGCGCCGCCGGGATCCGTCTTATCAATGCGGAAACCGCCAGAGGCTCCTCAAAGGTCGTCCAGTGCTTTGGCCGGTCATTCTTATGGTCCTTTATCCGCATCGCCATCTCATTATCGAGCGCCTCGCACGTAGCCACAAAAGCAACCCGTTTTGCCCCGCCCGCAAGTTTCAGCGCATGGCCGCTCTTTCCGCTCCTTGCGCCGCCGATAATAAAGGTTATTCTACCCATTTCTTAAGTACGGCCTTTCTCTTTTTAAATTCTATTATGTTTACGCCGGCAAGTGCCGGGACAAAATAACTATGCTTATTTAACTTTAAGCCCTCGCTCATAATAATATTTATCACTCCACCATGGGTAACGATCGCTATTGTCGTATCAGGGCCGGATCGCGATAGTTTTCTAAACGCCCTCAAAACTCTATTCTTAAAGACTGACGGCGCTTCTCCCCCGGGTATCTTTGTGCCAAAAGGTTTAGCGAACCATCTTGAAGATAGCGCCGGATACTTATCCACTATCTCGTTATAGGTGAGCCCTTCAAAAACGCCGAAACATATCTCCCGTAGACCGGGGTTGCGCCTTATCTTCCGGCCTTCGAATACGATTTCTGCGAAGTCTGCAGCCCGCACCCTGTCGCTCGAATAGACGGCGTCGATCTTTTCATTGCGCATACGTCCGGCCAGCATCCTGGCCTGGGCGCGGCCCGTAGCGTTTAAACCTATATCCGCATGGCCCTGATACTTCCCCGCAAGATTCCAATTCGTCTGGCCGTGCCTTATCAAAATTATGCGTTTTAACATAAAAAATCCTCATGCCTTCTTTCGAAAGCATGAGGTCAAGTTCCCTGTTCTGCTGTAACCTTAGGATATCGATGTTCACACGACATCGTTCTATTTATTATACAGGTAGGTTTTCTGACTGGGGAATCTTCCTACTCTTCCATAGCCTTCTCATCCCTTTTCCGGGACAATGGCAGTATCCAAGGAATTTCGTCATCCCATACAGCGGCGGGACCGTTTCCGTTTAGTGAGACCATAGCGGTCGAATTAATCGGAATTCCCTTTTAAGCCCTTCCGGGCGCCCATATAAACCGGAATATCAGATCCAAGGCGCGCGCTCGGTGTCGTCACCGAGCGCAAAAAGCGCCAGGGATAGGGAGATTGTATACCAAAAAATCTACACGGTCAATAAAATTTAATTCTATTTCGTATACGTCGTATTAGTGGACGATGCTATATTTCCGGCGGCGTCCATCGCCACAGCCTTTACGGGATAAGAGCCGGCAGCCAGGCCGCTGGTATCCCACGCTGCTGAATAAGACGCATCTTCTGTATTATAATCGGATCCGATGATGTGCCAGTTCAATGTTGAATCACGCCAGTAAAAGGTTACGTTTTCCATAGACGGATCTGTAATTCTGGAATTCGCACTGCACGTTACGGTCAACGAGCTGCCGCTCCCGGATATGACGGGTGCCGATGGTGGTGCCGGCGGCGTCACGTCCGGTGTGTAGTTGCTCACTTCAAACTGGACCCTGTCTATATAAAAGTCTCCCGTTGTCACTCCCTGGTCAAAGTCCTTATAGGTAGCAAACCAACCGGCCCTTGTAAAGACTATCTCTCCTAAGTTAGCAAGGTCAGTGGATGTAATTGGAGTACCATTATTCCAGCCGCTCTTTGTAAAATTGGTAAGGGCTATGACAAAATGTGCCCAGTTTGTAGTGATCGCATCTTGCCCGTCCTTCCCGTTGAAAAGATGGAAATAATTATTGGTATAAGTCGGGCAATGCAACTCCAACTGCAGGCAGGTCACGTCAGACGAACCTGATCTGACCGAAAGACTGAGATTCTGATAACTGCCGAAATTGCGGGGCTGCGGGATACCACCCGTATCACCACCGCCCACGATCGAAACGTAAGAATAATAATTCGGATCCGCCACGCCCTGAAAATGGAAATCGAGGCCATATGGATAGCCGTCATATTGGTTGGCCGTGTTTGTATATGTTGAGGTCCCCAAGACTCCCTGGCCGGTCGGATAACTGCTCGCGCAATTGCCACCCAGTGAATTCTTGCCCGTCTTGTCGCTGAAATGATCTATCCTGACGAAGCCCTGGAACTGTTTGCCGAAACTTATATTATCGATATATACCGTCCCGCTGGCGGGACTGCCGTTCGTGATGGACTGGGAATTCTCGAATGTTATTACGAGTTCTTTCATCGTCTTCCGATCGTTGATATTCGCAAAAGCGTCCAGAGGGATAACGACTTTCTTCCAGCCTGCGGCGGGAGCGGGCACGCCGGTGTCAAGATAATCCGTGACATATACCTCGGCCTTGTAATTATCATTGTAACCGACCGCCTGATTAGGGTCATAACTTGCGTGATGAAGCTCGATCTTAAAGAGTTCGCCTCCTACGGCTCCCTTGACCCAGAAAGATAAATAATTATAACTGCTTATGTCGGCACTTCCGAGCGATGTAACATAGGCCGCCCAGCTATCGGTAGCAGTTACGTTGTATGTCAACTGCAGGGAACGGCCGCCTGCGCCGAAGGCGACGGCCGTATCATTAGGATAACTTACGCTAATGGACGCGCCTGAGCCGGATTTAACAACCGTGCTGGTGGAACAGCCCCATGTATTTACTCCCTGCCGATTGAAATCATCGAGAAGCGGACCGGGGGTAATGGGGATCGCGCCCTTTGCGGTAATCCCTACCGGTCCTCCGTCAAGCTCGACATACGGGTAGGAGATGCTCACCCTTCCGATAATAAAAAGAAAAACGGTTACAATAAATACAGGGAGTCTGGGCCTCATTTTATTATCACCTTCCCGTCTTCGCTCACCTCGAGCGTCTTCTCTAGGGCCGCTGCCTTTTCCAGATCCAGTTCCTTGCCATAATTTATCGCGACCGATACTTTGTATTCACCCGGCTTGAGCCCCGGGTTGCCCCACAAGGCATCGTATGGCGTATCCTCGCCGGGCAGAGTGGGTTTATCGGACTTCAGCTCCAGCTCAACAAGGCCCTTTCCTGCCTTGTTCGATATCACAATTTTTCCTGCAGGTCTTATATGGACATTGCCATTGTTCTTAACATTTACTTCGAATTGAAGCTTTTCTTTGCCTTCATTGGCGTTTTTTGAAACAGTGATGCTTTTTATCTCGGCGTCAACGATCTCCGTGCCCTTGATAGCTACATACAGGACAGCGCCCAGTCTTGTTTTTATTCCCGTTCCCGGTTGTCCGCCCGTGTTTAGCGGGGTCGATGTAAAAAATATCTGCGCCGCAAGTTCTCCTTTAACATCTTTTGGAACTTTTATTTTAAGCCGCAGTTTCTTTATCTCTTTCGGATTGAGGTTAAATTCGTATTTATTAAGCTCCACCCAATCCTTGATCGCGAGTTTGCCGTAATCGTATGCCTCTTTAAAGCAGTTCTCCGGCTCTACAACTACATGAACGTTATCTTCTGTATCGTTCTGGACATAATAATCGCCCTCGGCAATTTCACCGGGCGGAAGGCTCACTTCAAATCTGGCAGGCCCCAAGATAAGGCCATATGATTGAACCGTCCAGAATAAGGCTGCTGCAAAAACGATCGCAATGATTACGGTTATTTTCTTCATCTTTTATCTCCGCTATTCGATACTATTTTACTCATGATATATATCAATAGTCAATTTATTCGTAGTATAGGCCTGAGCCGGCGCGCCCTCAAAATCTGCACCTATATAAACGTATAACCGCTGTCCCATAACGCCTTTCAGGTGGTAATTCTTTCTTGCAGGATTGAGCGGAAAGCCCAGGTCGAGGTCTACCAACGGGTCAGAAGAGTGCCTGAATATCGCCCTGTAAGGCAGCGAATACTGGTCTTTCGAGTAATCCGCATCGCTCTTATCGACGATATATCCTGTTTGATAAAAATCTCCCCAAGGAGGCAGATCTCCGGGGTTGGTGTACTTTTTGGCCTGGAAGACCTGCCACACCATAGGCACACGATAATTGCCGGCCTGAACTCCGATCAAGCCGTTTGCCCGGTACGCGTCCGGATGCAGGGGATCCACTGCCCCCGTAAATTTCGGATACGCATCCGCGGCTTTATTATCCGTGTATATTATTATATTCCAGCTAGCGCTGCTGCATTGGTAACCTATATCTATATACTGGTCGGCTGTAACATACTGCGTGCCTAAACCGTGTGTGCCGAAACTCAGGCCCGTCGCCAATCCGTCTGTAGCCCTGTCCCTTATATTCACATCGAGATGGTCGCTGCCTAAAGCGATCGTGTCAAACTCGGTCTCATCAAAATACAGGGTGATCGGCTGGCTTTGCCCGGCAGAGATAATATTGATCGAAGCGATGCTCGCGAGATTTATCGCCGGATTCATCGCAGGAAAATCGCTCAACAAGACGTGCATCTCCTGCCATACGCCGCCCCCTGCAACGGAAAAATTCAGGCTGGTTTTAGTGTTTGCGGAATCCGTGAGTTCGATCGTGAATTTCTCGCCGCCGCTTGCGCCTTCCACTCTGAATGAGAATATCGTCGAGTCGGATATATTTGAATTGTTAAGAGTTATCGTCTCTTTCTGGCCCGGCTGCAGCACCATTCTCCTCACCTTCCCTGTCGTGCCGTCATACTTTGACGCTTCAGTAAAGGCGCCGTCTCCTATCGGCGTGCCGCTATTATCAAGGGTAGAGCCGTCAAAAACGTTAGGTTCGTGGCCGTCTCCGTAATCTATCCTATAAGCGCCGGTTGTAGCGCTAACCTCGTTGGAATCCTTAGATTCGGAGTTGTCGGCTTTCGCGGCCCTTACAATGTAGTAATACACCCTGTTAGCCTGCAGGCCGCTATTATCTATGTATGAAGGATCGGTCACGGTCGCGATGCATGTATTATACGGCGCGCCGCTTGTTTCATTGCGGTAAACATTGTATTTAGCGGCATAATCGACCCCCTCCCAGCGCAGTTTCACGGTGGTATTCCCAAATGAGGCAGCGCCGAGATTTTTTGGCGTGGGCAATACCGGCGGCGCGGCCTTTACCAGAGCTAAGCTCTTCCATCGCACCCACTCGCCCTTTGCCGTGTTGTCAGTGCTCACGCCTGGATGATAAATCGTGATCTTATTCCACCCGTTAACAAGAGGGAATTCCTGCGTAGTGATCGTATCCCCGGTAACCACATGCGTGTTTAAAACGGGTGTGCCGTTGGCATATATCTGGACGTTCGTACTCAGAGGAGTCTGGGTCCACTGGTCTTTCTGGGTCTCGAGGACCATTAACGCAAGAGCCCCGTAATCCGTGTCGGCCGCAGTTGCGTAGAACAGGATATCGGTAAAGTTCCGGACGTCTTTGTTTACCGCCTGCGGAAATCTTGAAACATTCGTGCCGACGAAATACGCGGCACCTACCCTGTATTCATTCCCGAACAGTATCTTTGGATCCTGAGTGTCGTCTCTGGCGAACGCCCATGTCTTATTTTCTACCGGGCTTGAGATCGCGATATTCTGCCACGCAAGCCATCTGGCGTTGCTATCACCGGCAACACTTTTCCATTTAAGCGTTATTGTATTAGGGGTGTTCCCATTAAGGCCCTGAGGGTCTATATTAATATATTTCATAAGATCTGCGGTTTTGCCGTTCTTATGGTAATCGAAGTTAACATCAAATGGCTCGCCGTTATTGACAGTGACGCTTACAGTTACCGTGTGGTCCAATAACGAGGTATCCATAAATGAATGGATAGCGAGAAGATACGGAGCGCCCTGAACGTCCTTCATGTCAAATTTTATCGTATATTCAGAATTAACGGCATCGAGTTTACCCATACGGAAATTGGCGGTCGGGCTGATATCGTCAAGAGTAATATGGCAGATATTATCCGTCGTTAATCCCAGCTTCCCGATAATTCTGTTTTTCATGGTATCGCCGTTGACCATAAAGTTCGCAAAATTATCCCAGATAAGCTTATTCTTATTATTCTCTGCCATTACAAGCGTAGCGCCGATATCGATGCCGCAATAAAAACTGGCGATATGAGAAGGAGCGTCGGTTAAACTGGCGCCGAGCCTAAAGGAACTCACAAAACCGCAATCACCCCAAACTTTATAGGAATAGGTATCGTACAGCTCTCTCATCTTATTGATGGCGCGGATACATTCATCCGGCAGTATGGGCAATGAACCGGTCACCGCGGACGGAAATACCGTTCCATCCGGATCGTTAACTGCCATGTCGGCCGGCAAGGCATTGTAGTCAGTGCTATATGTAAAGCCATCCGTGTATCCTGAGGTCAACCCCCACAGGTCTTCCTGGCCCGCAAATTTACCGAGGGAATCATTGCAGAACCGCTTGTTCGCCCGCGTTGCCTCAACCGAATTCTGCCACCAATCGATACCTTGTTTATCGTAAAGCGGCCCTCCGGCGGGATTCACGGTGTAATCTTTAAAATTGAAGAACGCTTGCGGATACTGATATACAAAGAGCGGGCCGAACCATGTCTTAACCATGGGGTCGCCGCTGCCATTGGCACCGTAATTGCCCAGCTCTCTTCTGAAAGAGTAGAATGTATCGGTTGGCAGCGCATAGCTGGTATCCGGAGCGGCTGCCGCTAACATGTACAGTAACAAGCCTTCGTTCGTATAGTCCCAGTGGCCGCTAAAGCCGGTGCTGGGATCCCATACCATGTAAAGCTGGTTATAATTAGGATTGGCGACAACGTAGTCATTCGCGGTTGTGGGGTTTGTGTCAAGAAAAGCCGACCAGTTCACATTACTGTATACCTGGAAAGCCTTCGCCGCGATCTCCGAACCGATCTCCGAATTATCTTTGCCGAAATATTCGCCGGCGGTCAATACGCCCGCGACAAGGATCGCAGTATCGACCGTAGAGACCTCTGAAGTGAATTTGGGCTCTGTACTTATCCAGCGTTGCCCCGTATCGATATCGACATAATGGTAGAAGAAGCCCGCCTTGCCCCACGTATCGTCTCCGCCCGGGGCCTGGTTGTTCTGGATATCGCATAATGCGGTCAAGATCGTCAGGACCCGCGCCTCGATGTCGGTCTTTGAGACCGGCCAGTCGGGGTTGGTGCCGTCTCCGTAATTTTCCGCTGCAACGCACATAGCAGACAGGCCAAAACCTGTTGCTGCAATGCTAGCCATCTTATAGCGCAGATCGTAATCCGAATTTCTGTTGGCAGGGTCGACCGCCAGCCTGTCGTGGATAAAGCCGGTGGACGAGATCACATGAAGAGCCAATGGCGACATGCCTCCGCCGGTAGAAGTGCCGCCGGTCGGATCCCAGAAGTAGTTGAACGACGATTTGATGATCTGGTCGGTAACACTTACGCTTGCGGTGAAGTTTGCGGTGACCGTCTTATTGGAATCCATAGTAATAGTCGCCGGGTTTGACGTACCTGACAGATCGCCGGACCAGTGGTCGAATACGAAGCCGGCAGCTGGTGTAGCGGTGAGCGTAACCTGATCACCGCTATTATAAGCAGTGTGATCCGGATTTTTAGCTACCGAGCCGTTAGAGGCAGTGATGCCAAGGGTGTATGTATTTACCGGGACAGCGGTGAAGTTTGCGGTGACCGTCTTATTGGAATCCATAGTAATAGTCGCCGGGTTTGACGTACCTGACAGATCGCCGGACCAGTGGTCGAATACGAAGCCTGAAGCCGCGGTTGCAGTGAGCGTGACCTGGTCGCCGCTGTTATAGGTAGTATGGTCCGGGTTCTTGGCTACTGAGCCGTTAAGGGCATTGATGGACAAGATATAGGTATTGGGAGCGCTCTCCGAAACCGTAACATGCCATACGAATGAAGTGGACATCGGCGGAGTACCATCATCGGTGAGAGTGACCATTATGTAATGCTGGCCGAGTCCCAGGCCTACCAACGGGCATATAGTCGGATCCTGCTGTGACCCGGTACCGGTAATATCCCTGTATTGTCCTGTGGTGCCATCTTTCTCATACCATTTGAACGTCAATGTCTGGTTAGCCGGAGGAGTTGCTAAATTATCGGGATCGTAAGAATGTGTAACCTGGAATGTCTGCGAAGCCGTTCCCCCGTGTGGGACAGATATATTTACTTCGCTGCCGAGATTGGTCCCATCGATAACCGGCGCATGGTTAGT
>PLLI01000053.1 GCA_003140915.1 Candidatus Omnitrophota bacterium | reverse complement strand
AATTCAAAGGGCAGATATCGTTTTGATATCTGCCCTTTTTTTTATTTCTCCCTTGACAAAATGATACTAAAATGGTATCTTTTAGATATGAAGTTATTGACACGTAATACGGACTATGGGATAAGGGCGCTCTCTTTTATCGCGAAGGAGAAAGGCAGGGTTGTTCCGGTGCCCGAGCTTGTAAAGGCCCTGAAGATACCGCGCCCATTCTTGCGTAAGATACTACAAGCGCTTACGAAGAGAGGCCTTGTAAAGTCATGTAAAGGGATAGGCGGAGGGTTTCTATTGGCTATGCCGGCCGATAAATTGCATATAATCGATGTCGCCAGGACGTTCCAGGGAAATTTAAACTTAAACGAATGTTTTTTGAAGAAGGAACTATGCCCGAACAGAAAGACGTGCCCATTAAAAAGGAAGATCGATAAGATCAAGAAGAGCGTGGTATCGGAATTGGGCTCTATTACGATAGCTGAATTGCTGAAAGGTTAAAATGACGAAGCGAAAGATAATAAAGATAGATGAGGAAAAATGCAACGGCTGCGGATTATGCGTTCCTAATTGCGCGGAGGGCGCGATAAAGATAATCAGTGGCAAGGCAAGGATTGTGAGCGAAGCATCTTGCGACGGACTTGGCGCTTGCCTCGGCCATTGCCCTCAAGGCGCGATTACGCTAGAAGAACGGGAGGCCGTGGAATTTAAAGAAACCGTATGCCGACTTCGGAAGTCGCACTTCGGAAGCGCGACTTCCGAAGTCATTCCGCAAGCGACTCGCGGACTTTCAGGGTGCCCCGGATCGAAGGTCCTCAATTTGGGCAGGCTGTCAAAAAAGGTTTTCCAATCTCAACTATCGAATTGGCCCATACAGATAAGGCTCGTCCCAACGGACGCGCCGTATTTTAACGGAGCTGATATACTCGTTGCCGCCGATTGTGTCCCATTCGCGTATCCCGAGTTTCATGAAAAATTGCTGAGAGGCAAGGTCCTTCTTGTGGGATGTCCCAAGCTGGACGACCTTCAACTATATAAGGAGAAGATAGGGGGGATCATAAAAGACAATGACATAAAGTCTATAGCATACGCGCATATGGAAGTGCCTTGTTGTTCCGGCTTAGTCGGCGCTATCAAAGAAGCGATCGAGGCCTCAGGCAAGAAGGTGCCTTTTACGGAATCGGTAATAAGTGTTAGAGGAGAGAAGATAAAATGATATTCGGTTGTCCGGGATCTCAAAAATTCAAACAGCCGGAACCGCAAATTGTAAATTGTCCATCCTGCGGCGAAGAGACGGAGATATGGACGGATGAGACGGAAGCAGTCTGCAGGAAGTGCAAGGTTACGGTAAAGCGGGAGAGAGGACAAAGCTGTCTCGACTGGTGCGGATACGCTAAATTCTGTGCCGGATACAAAATGTTAATCGAAAGGAGATAATAGTATGTTCTGTTATCAATGCGAACAGACTGCGGGAGGGTCGGGTTGTACAAAAGGAGGCGTTTGTGGCAAGAACGAGGATATCCAGAGCCTTCAGGATATATTGCTATTCGGTTTGAAAGGGATGGCCGCATATGCGTTTCACGCAAGAGAACTTGGGGCCAGAGACGAAGAGGTCGACGCCTTCATGCATGAGGCGCTCTTCAAGACGGTGACTAATGTGAGCTTTGATCTGGATCAATACCTGGAGCTTGTGTTGCGATGCGGCAAGATGAATTTGAGGACAATGGAGATGCTCGACAAAGCGCACGTTGAGCGATTCGGGAAGCCCATACCTACGGAAGTCGATACGGGGACGAGGAAAGGGCCCGGCATCTTGATAACAGGGCATGATCTCCTCGATCTATATGAACTCTTAAAGCAGACGGAAGGGGCGGGAATAAATGTCTACACCCATTCCGAGATGCTGCCCGCCCACGGCTATCCGGAACTGAAGAAATTCAAGCATCTCGCCGGCAATTACGGCGGCGCGTGGCAGGAACAGAAGAAAGAATTTAACGCTTTCAGCGGCGCGATCCTCGCAACCACAAACTGTGTCCTGATACCGCCCGCAAATTCATATCTGGGCCGGTTATACACGACCGGCATCACAGGCATACCTGGCGCTACCCATATAGCAGGAAGGGATTTCTCCGGGATCATCAAACGGGCCAAGTCGCTTCCGCCGCTTCCCGGGTCACCGGGAAAGAAGATATTGACCGGATTCCATCATACGGCCATACTTGGCATAGCGGATAAGATAGTAGCTGCCGTGAAGAGTGGGAAGATAAAACATTTCTTTCTCATTGGAGGATGCGATGGTGCCAAGCCGGGGCGGAATTATTACACAGAATTCGCCGAAAAAGTTCCGAAAGATTGTGTAGTATTGACGCTTGCCTGCGGCAAATACCGTTTCAACAAACTCGATTTCGGCGCGATCGACGGTATCCCGAGGCTGATCGACGTAGGCCAGTGCAATAACACATATTCGGCCGTCCAGGTGGCGCTAGCTCTTGCGAATGCATTCAATTGCGGCGTGAACGATCTGCCGCTCTCGCTGGTCCTATCGTGGTTCGAGCAGAAAGCGGTTGCCATACTATTGACGCTGCTTTCCCTGAATATTAAGGGCATAAGGATAGGGCCGACGCCGCCGGCATTCATTACGCCGAATGTCCTTAAGATATTGCAGGAAAAGTTTGACCTGAAACTTATAACGACTCCCGAAAAAGATCTGAATGACATATTAAAAAGATAAGGAGGTGATAGTAGATGAGAGTGATAATAAGATACATGCTGCGTCCCGTTGCGCACTGCAAAGAGGGTTGCAGTATTTAGTCCTGGGCACGACTTAAAACTGCCCAAATTTTTTTAGGCGAAAAAAGTCAATAAAAAGTAGAAGCGGGCGCTTTCATAGTTTATTGTAATATTATAAGATATAGAAAACTGAGGTGCAGAATGCCAAAGAAAGTGATGTTTAAGGGCAGTCCCATGACGTTAGTCGGCAGGTCTCTTAAAGTAGGTGCAGTGGCGCCCGATTTCAGAGTAGTCGATTCCGGATTAAAGGATGCCGGGCTAGCTGATTTTAAAGACAAGATAAAAGTTATAACGTTTTTCCTATCTTTAGATACGCCTGTTTGTGACCTACAGGTAAAAGAGTTCAATAAACGCGCGTCCACGATCTCCTCGGATATAGTTATAGTGGGTATTAGTAAGGACCTGCCGTTTGCCCAGAAACGTTTCTGCGCCGAAAATGAGATCAAGAACGTTAAAGTCCTCTCGGATTATAAATATTCGTCGTTCGGGATAAATTACGGCCTGCTTGTTAAAGAGCTTAACCTTTTGGCCAGGGGTGTCCTCATCATCGACAAGAATGATATCCTGCGATATTTCAAAGTAGTGGATGAATTAACAACGCCTCCCGATTACGATGGCGCCTTAAAGAACCTGGAGGATATTGTAAAGAACCCCGCGGTTTCTCCTGCTAAATCGGGACTGCCTTCCAAGTGCAAACCGTGCGAAGAGGGAACCCCGCCCATGCCGAAGAATACCATAGACAAGCTTCTCGCCCAGTACAGGGGCTGGCAATTGATCGAAGACAAAAAGATCGTGAAAGAATTCAAACTTAAAGATTTTGCGGAGGCGAAATATTTTGTCGATCTCGTCTCCGTGATGGCGGAAGAGCAGGGCCATCATCCGGCGATCCTCTTGACTTGGGGCAAGGTCAAGATAACACTTACCACCCACGCCGCCGGAGGATTGACCGAGAACGATTTTATAATGGCAAAGATAATAGATGAAATAGGGGGATAGCATGAAAGTCGCCGTGCTTATTGAAGATCAATATCAGGTGCTTGAAGTATGGTACCCGTACTTGCGCTTGCGCGAAGACGATATCGAAACGGTCCTGGTAGGCACCGGCAGGAAGAAAGAGTATCAGAGTAAAGAAGGCTACCCTGCGGCGGAAGAGCTATCCATAAAAAAGGCGCGCGTGGAAGATTTTGCCGGCGTTGTCATCCCGGGCGGATATGCGCCGGATCATTTAAGAAGGTTCGCGGAGGTCAATTCATTCGTTAAGGAGATGTTCGATAAAAAGAAGGTTGTAGCGTCGATCTGCCACGGTGGATGGGTGCTGGTATCCGCGGGCGTATTGAAGGGACGGAAGGCAACGAGCTTCTCCGCTATAAAAGACGACGTCGTCAATGCCGGCGCAGAATTTTTAGACAAAGAGGTAGTCGTGGACGGCAACCTCATAACTTCACGCAATCCTTATGACCTGCCGGCATTCTGCCGAGAAATTCTGAAAAAGTTGAAGTAAAAAGTGATATAATAAATGTTCTATTAATATAGGAGGATGGAAAAATATGGATAAATACAAATGCACGGTTTGCGGTTATATTTACGACCCGGCAAAAGGAGACCCTGATAACGGGGTAGTGCCAGGGGCAAGTTTCGATAAGATCCCTGATAGCTGGGTATGCCCGGAGTGCGGTGCGCCGAAAAGCGAATTCGAAAAAATATAACAATAAGCAAAAGAGGAGGAAAAATGAAAGCAAAAGTTGACCCGGATCTCTGCATAGGCTGCGGTCTTTGCGTTACGACGTGCCCGGAAGTATATAAGATGGAAGGCGATAAAGCGATCGTGCATGTGAGTATCATCCCGAAAGCGGCCGAAGAGAACTGTCAAAAGGCCTGTGACGAATGCCCGGTGACGGCGATAATCATAACAAAATGAAAGATCTTTCCATTCTCATAGGCGGCAAGGCGGGTTTTGGGATCGACAGGGCCAGCCTTATTATAGCGAACATATTAAATCAACTGGGTTACAGGTTATACGTCTATCGTGATTACCCGTCCCTTATACGCGGCGGCCATACTTTTTCTATCATAAGGGCATCGGACCGCAAGATCGCCTCCCATAAGAATAAAGCAGATATTCTGCTCGCGCTCAATCAGGACACATTCAATCTTCATAAAGACAAATTAACGCCGGACGCGATCGTGATCTATGATCCCGATTCGGCCAAGATCTACGATCTGAGTGCCTCTGTCCGGCTCATAGCCATTCCAATTTCAAAAATCCTGAAAGAAAATAATGCCCCTGAGATAATGAGCAATTCATGCATTACCGGTGCCTTCTGCAAGGCAGCCGGCATATCATGGGAGATCCTCGACAAAGAATTCAGGGAAGATTTTTCGAAAGAGACAGACCTTAATCTAAAGATCGCCCGGCACGGATATGATGGCGCAACAGAAATCTATAAGATAACGCCTCTCGACCAGCCGAAATTACCTTTATTAAACGGGAACGAGGCGGTAGGGCTCGGCCTTATAAAAGGGGGGTTGAAGACCTACCTGGCCTATCCGATGACCCCGACTTCGCCTATACTCCATTACCTGGCAAAACTAGCTGCTGATTTTTCTTTGAAGGTCATACACCCGGAGAGCGAGATATCGGTGATATTGATGGCGCTCGGGGCCGCTTATTGCGGCGAGCGGGTCGCTGTCGGCACTTCGGGCGGCGGTTTCTGCCTCATGACAGAGGGTTTGAGTTTTTCGGCCATGGCGGAATTGCCGGTAGTCATTATCCTGGGCCAGAGACCCGGGCCATCGACGGGGCTTCCGACGTATAGCTCGCAGACGGAACTGCATTTCGCGCTCAACGCCAGCCAGGGTGAATTCCCCAGGCTCATAGTTGCGCCCGGCGATCCTGAGGAGGCGTATTACCTATCGCAGGTCGCACTAAATATTGCGTGGAAGTACCAGGTGCCGTCGATAATCCTTACCGATAAGAATCTCGGAGAAGAAACTTACAGTTTTGACGTAAAGGCTGTTCCTGACGTTCGCGAAGAGGGTCCTGCCTTGTGGGATAGGAAGTCTCCTTATAAGCGGTACCTGTATACCAAGAATGGGGTATCGCCTCTGGCGTTCGTCCCGGAAAAAGATAACGTTATCAAGATCAATAGTTACGAACACGACGAAACCGGATTGACCACAGAAGATCCGGGAGAAACGAATAAGATGCAGGAGAAGCGTCTGCGAAAAGAAAAATATATTGCCGAAGAGCTTAAGCGATATGAAACCGTTAAGATATACGGGAACAAAAATTCGGATACTGCTATTATATGCTGGGGCTCAAATAAAGGAGTGTGCGTCGAGGCGGCCGAGAAGTTGAACCTGAAAGTGATCCAGCCGCTCTTTCTCTCGCCCTTCCCAACCCTCCAATTGAAAAATGCGATGAAGGGTATTAAGAAACTCATAGCGGTCGAATCCAACGCGACCGCGCAGCTTGTAAAACTGATGAATTTGTATGGCCTCGGCGCCGACAAAACGATATTGAAATACAACGGAAGGCCGTTTAGCGTGGATGAATTAGAGGCGAGGCTTCGGGAGGCGCTTAAATGAAGAATTTAAATACGACAGCTATCAATACCTGGTGCCCGGGTTGCGGGAATTTTGCTATCCTGAATGCCATGAAGACCGTGCTTAGTTCGCTAAGCGACGAGGGCCTGCCTCTTGAGAATGTCGTGATAGTCTCCGGCATAGGCTGCCATGCTAAGATAGTCGATTACATCAACGTGAACAGTTTTTATTCACTCCATGGCCGCGTATTCCCTCCGGCTACGGGGATAAAGATCGCGAAACCTCAAATGAAGGTCATCGGCCACGCGGGCGACGGGGACGCTTATGGAGAAGGTCTCGAGCATTTGATCTTTGCCGCAAAGAGAAACGTCAACATGACCGCGATAATACATAATAACCGTGTCTATGGTCTTACCACGGGCCAATATACGCCGACCTCTCCTCTGGGATTTAAGGGCCGCTCAACCCCGTCAGGGACTAAGGAGATGCCGATAAATCCGCTTGAACTTATGCTCGCAAGCGGCGCTACGTTCCTGGCGCGTGGAACGTCACATGGTCTTGAATTACTTAAAAAAATATTCAGGGAAGCGATACTGCATAAAGGATTCTCGCTCGTCGATGTCCTACAGGTTTGCGTTACCTATTACAATATGTACGAATACTATGATAAGCGTGTTTATGAATTGAAGGACCACAACCCCGCAGATCGCGACCAGGCAGAGCGAAAGATACGGGAGTGGGACTATAATAAAGACGCACCGATAGCGCTCGGGGTATTTTACAAGAAAGACGCGCCAACCTTCGAAGAAAATTTTTCCGGAGCGGGCTTAAGCGAGGCCGAAAGGCAGCGGAAGATAGAGAAAATAATGGAGGAAGCAGTATAGGTGGACCCGAACATCCTGCATAATTTGAGTTACGGGATGTACATAGTCTCTTCGTATAAGGACGATAAGCTGAACGGCCAGATCGCGAATACGGTCTTTCAGATCACAAGCGAACCCGTGACGATAGCGATAAGCATAAATAAGAAAAACCTTACGCATGAATTCATAGACTGCAGCTGCAAGTTTACCGTCTCGGTGCTTAATGAAGATACGCCTCTTGCGTTCATAGGTAAATTCGGGTTCAAGGGCGGGAGAAACGAAGACAAATTCAAAGATGTGAATTTTAAAAAACTGGGATCCGGGTGCCCGGTCGTGATCGACTATTCGATATGTTATATAGAGGCCGAGGTCGTAGGTAAACTTGATTGCGGGACGCATACCGTATTTCTGGGAAAGATGATCGGTTCGGAGATGATAAAACAGGGAAAGCCCATGACGTACGAGTATTATCATATGGAAAAACGCGGGTTTACGCCTGCGAGCGCGCCGACATTTATAAGAGGCGAAAATGTGAAAGGGGGAAAGTAAAAATGAAACCGCTTGAGATCAAAAAAGGCATATACTCCGTCGGCGTGGTAGATTGGGATATAAGGCATTTCCACGGACATACCTATACGACTTCCAGAGGGTCTACTTATAATTCCTATCTCATAGTTGATGAGAAGATAGCCATAGTCGATACCGTATTGGGCTCTTTCGCGCACGAATTCATCGAGAGGATAAAAGAGGTGATCGATCCCGGTAAGATAGATTACGTCATTGCCAATCACGTCGAGACCGACCACTCGGGCGCCATGCCTGAGTTGATGAAACTTTGCCCGAAGGCAAAGGTCTACTGCACCCAGAAATGTAAAGAGGGCCTTTATAGGAATTATTACCAGAATTGGGATTTTCAGATAGTGAAGACGGGGGATAAATTGAAACTGGGCAGGCGGACGCTTACCTTTATCGAGGCACCGATGATACACTGGCCGGACAGCAT
>PLLI01000071.1 GCA_003140915.1 Candidatus Omnitrophota bacterium | reverse complement strand
CGTCCCTGCGAACCACGAGCCACGGCACATTCTTCTGCAACGAAAAATTTCTTTAGAACGTCGAGCGGCGGATGCCGACGTTGATCAGGAGCCCGATCGCGAATACTGTCGCGATGAGGGACGAGCCGCCGTAGCTCACGAGCGGAAGCGGGATGCCCACCACCGGCATGAGCCCTATCGTCATCGCAACATTTATTACCACCTGCAGGCCGATCATTACGCCTATGCCCGAAGCTATGGTCTTGCCGTAAACGTCGCTTGTCAACACGGCTATATTGAATGCCCTCTTGACTATGAAAAAATAGATGAGGAGAAGCGCAGCGGCTCCCAGGAAACCCCACTCTTCTCCTATTACTGAAAAGATGAAATCGGTATGCCGCTCGGGAAGGAAATTTAACTGGTTCTGCGTGCCGTTCAGCCATCCTTTGCCGAATAACCCTCCAGACCCAACCGCGATCTTCGACTGGATTATCGTATAGCCGGCGCCAAGCGGATCTATGTTCGGGTTCACAAAGACCAGTAACCGCTGGCGTTGATAATCGCGCAGAAAATGCCAGAATACCGGGAGCCCGGCAAAGCCCATGAGTATCATGACGCCTAAATATCTGAGCCGGGCGCCGGAGACAACCATTACGGCGAAAAATATCGGCACCAGAAGAAGCGCTGTCCCCAGGTCGGGCTGCAGCAATACGAGTACGAAAGGTATCGCCAATAAGAGAATCGGAACTATCAGGTTCTTAAGTTCACGCATGGAATATTTTTTTGCGGTCGCGTAGCTAGAAAGCGCGAGTATGAGGCTCAGTTTTATGAACTCGGACGGCTGGAACGCGAAGCCGCCTATCGAGAACCACCTCTGCGCACCCAGCCTGATATGCCCGAGGACGAGCACCAGGGCGAGCAGGATCACGTTCAGGCCGTATATCACATAGGCAATATCAATGAACCGCTGATAAGATATCGATATGGTCAGGATCAGCACTACGATACCGATCCCCATCCAGCTCAATTGTTTGAAAAAGAAACTTTCGGCGACAGGCATATTCCTAGATTTTGCGGCGCTGTAGATGGACGCCACCCCTATCGCAAATATCAGGAACATCATCAAAAGCAGTAACTTATCAAAATCTTTATACTTTTTCATATGAGATTTGTAACCTCCGACCTGCCGACCTACGAAGTCGCCTTCGGCGACTTCGTAGGTCATCCTTAGAGGTAACCTTTCTTTCTCGCTTCTTCGAATATCCCGCGCGCTATCTCGGCCGGCTCCAATCCTCCCTTGCCGCCATGCTCCAGAAATACCACGACGCATACCCTGGGGCCGCCGTCGCAGGGCGCAAATCCCGCAAACCATGCGTGCGTGCGGCCGTTGGGAGTTTCCGCCGTTCCCGTCTTGCCGGCTACGATAACACCGTCGACTTTTGCCCTCTTGCCGGTTCCGTTCTCGTTATTCACGACCTCATAAAGGCCTTCGCGGATCACCTTTACGGTATTCGGATCGAGCCCGAGATGTCTCGGTTTGCCGGCCTGCATGGAAACGCCGCCTACCCTCTTCACAAGATATGGCCTGACGAGCGAACCATTATCTGCTATCACGCCCATCATATCCATTATCTGGAGCGGCGTGACCAGAAGGTACCCTTGTCCGATGGAATAGTTGACAGTATCGCCTTCATACCATGGGCTATGCTTAAAATACTTTTTCCATGCCCTGCCCGGCACCATCCCACTAACCTCGTCCGGTAAATCTATCCCCGTCGGCTGGCCCAGGCCGAAAAGTTTTGCGTAAGCTTCTATGGCGTCGGCGCCCGCGGCTCTTCCGGTATTGTAAAAGAATACGTCGCATGAATTCGTCAGGCCCTCTACGAGATTCTGCGAGCCATGCCCTTCGCTCTTCCAGCAATCGAATTTAGCATTGCCGAGCCGGTAATTTCCCGGGCAAAAGAAACGCGTCGCGGGCGTTATCTTCTTTGTTTCCAGCGCAGCTGAAGCCGTTACGATTTTAAATACCGAGCCCGGCGCGTATAAGCCGGATATCGCCCTGTTCGAGAGCGGCCGGCCTATCCTATCCCTTAGAAGCGCGACTCTCTCGTCAGAAGATTTCGGTCTGACAAAGACGTTGGGGTCAAAAGCGGGATGGCTCGCGAGCGCCAGCACTTCGCCGGAGACAGGATCCATCACGCAAACGGCCCCTTTATGTTCACCGAGCAATTTGTCACACACCGTCTGCAGGGCCATGTCGATAGTCAGATACAGGTCTTTGCCGTTTAAAGGTTCTTTCACACCCAACACCCTCGTTTCCCGTCCACGGCTGTCTACCTCTATCTGAGTCCCTCCGTCGGTACCTTTAAAATAAGTCTCATATTGCTTTTCCAGTCCGGACCTTCCGACAAGGTCTCTTGGCCTGTAGCCGTAATCCTTCAGGTCATCGAGCTCATCTTCACCGATCTCGCTCAGGTAGCCGAATACATGGCTGCCGATATTATTGTAAAGATAGTTGCGTCTCGAACGTGTCTCGATCGTGAGGCCGTCCATGTCGAAACTGTCCTCTTCGAGCATAATGGCCTTATCCTTATCTATATCTTCCAATATCGTGACGGGGGCATATGGCCTCGAGCGGGCCTTGTCCAATATCCGCACTATATTCCTTGCCGGGATATTCAGCGTATCGCTCAAGACACGTATGAATTTTTGCTTATCTTTCACTTCCTGGTAAACGACCGCGATATCGAAGGAAAGCCTGTTCGAAACCAGGAGGACGCCGTTTCGGTCGAAGATGTTCCCGCGCGGCCCGTCTATCGGTATTATCCTTATCGAATTGTTCTTGGAAAGCCTCGAATAGTATCCGAAACGGATCACTTGATTATAAAAAAGGGCTATTCCCAGCAGAATAAAAAGCGAGGCTATGAACACAATGGGAATCCTGTCTCTCACAGATAATCTTCCGCCTCTTTTAGATTATAGACAGATAAGAGTTTCACGCAGATCGGGATAGATACCAGGCCGGTGTATATTGCAATGGGAATTATCGAATTCATGAAAAATTCCAAAAAACCGAGCGCCACCGAGCTTGGAAGCAGTGCGACGATAACGTAATGGAGCGACATCGAAAATACCGTGAAGAAGAATACGAATAAAAAAAAGGCCCTCTTCGATTCTTTAAAGAATTGTGTGTTGATGGTGCCGACGATGAAACCGGTAAGACCCAGTATGACGGCATTTATCCACAAAAAATCGAGGGCGAAGACGTCCTTCAGAAGGCCTGCGACAAATCCGGACTCGAGCCCTGCCGCCGGGCCTAAAAAGAGCCCGAAGAAAGTGACCGCAATAAGAAGAAGGTCGGGTTTCGCGCCGAATACCTTCACGTAATTTAAGATAGAGCCCTGCAGAAAGAGCGCTGAGATCAATATAAGATATATCTGGAATCTGGCTATTTTATACACAGTATCTCTTCCAGCTTCGAAAGGTCTTCCGCTGTCTTTACTACAGCGCTTTTATAGAGCCGGCCCGGTTCTTTATCGACCTTCACTACTTCCCCGACGATAATATCCTTCGGGAAGATCATGCCGAAACCCGCGGTGATGACCTTGTCCCCGGGCATGACGTCGGAATCCAGGGCTATGTAGATCATCTTGCATCGCCCGTCGGGAGAACCGATCAATATGCCGCCCTGGCGGTTGCGCTGGATCATCACGCCCACTTTAGAATTAGGGTCCGTTATGAGTAATATCTTGCTCGAATACCTGCCGACCTCGAGGACCCTGCCGACAAGGCCCTTTGTCGAGAGAACGGCTTTATTCTGTTTTACGCCTCCGTCCAGGCCTTTATCGACTATGAGAGAATTCGACCAGTTCGAAGGATCCCTGCCGATGACCTGGGCCGGGATAGTGGTAAATGGCATTGTCTTCCGAAAATTCAGAAGCTCTTTCAGCCGGTCGTTGTCGCTCGACACTACCTTGAGCTCCTCAACCTTCCGATTCAGAAGGTTGATCCTTTCACGCAAAAGCCGGTTCTCTTCCCGCAAAGACGCGAACGGCAGTATATTTTTGGCCGAATCCAGAAATGAATGCAGGGCTTTTAAGGAAGGTGCTAAAAAGTCCACTATCTTGACTCTTGCGGGGCTGGTTATTGTCTTAGAAGTTGCGATGAGGGCGACTAAAGAGATTATTACGATGAGGACTTTGAATATTTTGCTTTTTCTATCTTTCAAGGCGTGGAGATACGGTAACCTTCCTAAGATACTTTATTTCAGTCAATACTTTTCCGGTACCCAACGCGACCGCGGTCATCGGATCTTCCGAGAGATGCGCCGGAAGTCCGGTCTCTTCGGAGATGAGTTTGTCGATACCTCTAAGGAGCGACCCGCCGCCTGCTAAGACTATCCCTTTCTCTATGAGGTCGGATGAAAGCTCGGGCGGCGTCCTCTCAAGCGTGATCCTGACGGCCTCGAGTATCTGCGCTATCGGTTCCGACATCGCTTCTCTTATCTCTTCGCTCGTCACTGTAACCATTTTCGGCAGGCCCGCCACAAGATCGCGGCCCTTAACCTCCATCTTTAGCTCTTCTTCCAGGGGATAGACCGAGCCTATCTTTATCTTTATCTCTTCGGCGGTCCTCTCGCCTATCATCAGGTTATAGTTCTTCTTCATGTAATTGATTATCGCTTCGTCAAGTTCGTCTCCACCGACCCTTACCGATTTGGAGAAGACGACGCCGGCCAATGAAATGACCGCCATCTCTGTGGTACCGCCGCCGATATCGATGATCATGTTGCCGGACGGTTCCTGTATCGGCAGGCCTACGCCTATGGCCGCTGCCATCGGCTCTTCTATCATGAAGACTTCGCGGGCGCCGGCATGCAGGGCGGAATCTTTCACGGCGCGTTTTTCAACCTCGGTAATGCCGGAGGGGATCGCTATCACTATCCTAGGACGGACGAGCGGTTTCGCGGAGTTGACCTTCTTTATGAAGTAGCGCAGCATCGCTTCGGAGATCTCGAAATCCGTTATGACGCCGTGCCTCATCGGCCGTATCGCGACGATGTTGCCGGGTGTGCGTCCCAACATCCGCTTCGCCTCTTCACCGACCGCTATGACGTTGGAGGTGCCGGCTTGGACCGCGACAACGGAAGGCTCGCACAGGACTATACCCTGGTTCTTCAGATAGACAAGCGTTGTAGCTGTGCCGAGGTCTATCCCCATATCATTGGAGAATAACCCTAATATCTCATTATATAATTTCGCTCCTGCCCGCCATATACTCTTAAGATTCATAAGTTCTCCTGTAAAATTCCTTATTGTGAGATATTAACAGAAAGCGTTATCAATGTCAATTATAAATTGCCGCTCAGAAATTTTTCTTTTCGTGGAGGCATTTACTTTTAGGCGTTGCCTCCGCTTGCCGCAAATTGGCATTAGGCATGCCAATTTGCTGTGGTAAAATTGCGATGGCCGCTCAACCTGGCAGCGCTTAGAGCTGTTGACCAGTTTTCGCGTCCTGCTAAATCGCCATAAGGTATCGCAATTTTACAACAGTCGCTCCGGCAACGCCCTAAAAGTTCCGCCATCTGACGGAGCGAAAAATTTCCTCGCTTACCCTGGTAAAATTTTTTGATTACTGCAGGAATGTGATGTGNNATTTTTTTCGAGCGAAAATTTTACATGGCTGCAAATTTTCGGAGAAAATTTGCGCCTAATCGTCTGCATGATAATTGTGGCTGAAATTTTCGCGTCCCTGCGAACCACGAGCCACGGCACATTCTTCTGCAACGAAAAATTTTACTTCTGCAACTTCCGCGCCGCGTAGACGAGCGCGAGGCCGATAAGACTGCCGACTATCGCCCCGGCGATGACGTCCGAGACGTAATGGACGCCGACATAGACGCGCGAGAAACAGATCACGATGGCTACGATGAAGAAGAGATATCCTCTCTTGAAATAATTCGCGAGTATCACGCAAACCATGAATGCAAGCGTCGCATGTCCCGAAGGGAGTGAGTGGGTCTTGTCCATCTCTTTTACCAACAGATGGACATTCCCGAGCGCCGCAAACGGCCTGGGCCTGGCAAAGATGCCTTTGAGGAAATGGACGGCAAAATCGCTTACCGCAAGCCCGAGCAGGATGAGAACGCCCGCCACCCGCTTTTGTTTGTGCGCGATAATTACGAGCAGGACCGCAAGCGCCAGCACAAATTTACCATCGCCCAGTATCGTGACGAAAGGCATCAGGCGATCGAAGATCGGATTTGCGCAACTCTTATTTAGAAAATAGAACGCTCTCGCGTCCAAGCCGGTTATCATAATATTTTGAAACTGTTTATTATCTCATTTGCCGCAGCCAGGTAGGCATTGAAATCATCCTCCGCGGCGGAATAGTTCACGAAATATACGCGGGACGGTCCTATTACGTATACCTGAACCACCTTTATCGGCACGATGGTGTTATTACTATCTTGAAGGACAGCCTTCTGTTTATAGACTAACTGATAGATCTCCTTGTCGCCCATCTTCGTTTTTTCGGCGAGCAACAGCCTGAAATTGGGATCTTTAAGACAGTAAAGTAAATTCAGATTGAAGAACGTGTCGAGGTCAGCCGGCGGATTGCTGTTTGGGGTGGAGCTTATCGCAATATTCGGTTTGAATTTTTTATTCTCCGCTTCCCGGCTCAATACGACGCCTACTGTATTTGCAAAAGCCCCCGCCATCCTCTTCGCTTCATACCCCTGCCGGCATTCTATCGAGAATTTCAGGTCGTCGAATTTCTGGAGGCGCGCTTCATCCGCATGGCAAATCGCGGGAACGAAAAGCATGATCACTATTATACAAAGGCACTTCATTTCAGCCCCTCCATGACCTCGAAAAATCCGGGGAACGATTTCGTCACGGACTCCACGTCGTCTATCCTGCTCGGCCCTTTTGCTGCGAGCGCAGCTATGGTCATCGCCATGCAGGTCCTGTGATCGCCGTAACTTTTGAGGTCCGCTCCCTTTAGCTCAGCTACACCGTCTATTATTATTCCGCTCTTCTCGATCCGGATCTTCGCACCCATCGCCTCAAGGTTCTCTTTCATCGATTTTATCCTATCGGTCTCCTTGACCTTCAACTCTTCAGCGCCTTTTATTACGGTCCGACCCTTCGACAGACTGGCGAGGACGAAGATCATCGGAAGCTCGTCTATTATACCGGGGATCACGGTTTCATCGATAGATATGCCGCGGATCTTACCCGATTCAACCTCGATATCGCCCACCGGCTCAAAGAGGTCCTTCTTATTCGCTATCTTCACCCTAGCTCCCATCCCGGCTAATATTTTCAATATCCCGGCTCTCGTTGGGTTTATCCCGACTTTCTCGATACGGAGCGATGAACCCTTCAGCAGGACAGCCCCCGCGATAAAAAAACTGGCGCTTGAAATGTCACCCGGGACTTCGAGCTGCCTTCCTTCGAGCTCTTTTCCACCCTCGACCGAGACTTTAAGGCCGTTCACGTTTATTTTCGCGCCGAAATGTCCGAGCATCCTCTCCGTGTGATCCCGGGATTTGAATGCCTCCTCAACGACGGTAACTCCGCCGGCGTATAATCCGGCAAATAGTATCGTTGATTTAACTTGAGCGCTCGGTATGGGCATCCTGTAATTTATCGCCCTGACCTTACCGCCCTTTATCGTAAGCGGCGGATAACCGCTCGCGCTCTTTATGTCGATGCCCATCGCAGATAACGGCTCAGTTATCCTCTTCATCGGCCTTGCGGAAAGAGACTCGTAGCCCTGCAGGGTAGCGCTGAAATCCTGCCCTGCCAGTATCCCGGGAATGAGCCTCATGCTCGTCCCGGAGTTCCCGACACTTAGAACGCCCTTCGGCTTTTTCAGGCCCCTCAAGCCTTTACCTTCTATGGTAGTATATGCGCCCTCTTTTTTTATCTCAATGCCCATCTCCCTGAAGGCGCCGATAGTATAGTTACAATCATCGCAGTCCAGGATATCTTTCGCTACGGTCTTGCCGTTGGAGACGGCCCCTATCATTACCGCCCTATGCGAAATGGATTTATCGCCGGGAAGGACGAGCCTTCCGGTAAGTTTGTCAGCAGGATGTATCGTTAAAGGCTTCATATCTATATTTTATCAGGACTTCCTTAAGTTTTCTATCAGAACTTTCATATCATGCGGAAATTCCGTATCGAATTGCACATATTTTTTCGTAATGGGGTGTACGAAACCTAACGTTTTAGCGTGCAGCGCAGGCCTTGAAAAGCCGGTCATTGTCGTCCCGTATTTGACATCGCCCAAAATAGGATGCCCTATATAGGAAAGGTGCACCCGTATCTGGTGCGTCCTGCCTGTCCCCAGTGTTATCTCCAGGAGCGTAGTGTTCCTGAACCTTTCCAATACCTTATATCGCGTGACGGCTTCTCTCGAACGCTCAAAAACGACCGCCATCTTCTTCCTGTCGCGCGTCGATCTCCCGATCGGCAGGTCTATGATACCATTGTCGAGTTGCACGACGCCCTTGACGAGGGCGTAGTAAACCCTCGAAGCGGTCTTATCCTTGAACTGTGAGGCGAGGTAACGATGCGCGCGGTCGGTCTTTGCCACAACCAAAAGCCCGGAGACATCCTTGTCGATCCTGTGGACTATCCCGGGTTTCAATACGCCGCCGATCCCGGATAAATTTTTACAGTGCGCCAGGAGCGCGTTCACGAGCGTCCGCGATTTGGAGCCGGGCGCCGGGTGGACGACCATGCCCACCGGCTTATTGATGACGAGCAGCTCCGCGTCTTCATAGATCACGTCCAGCTTTATCTTTTCCGGTTTTATTTCGGACTCTATCGCTTCCGGGATGGCGACATCGATCCGCTCTCCCGGCAGGATCTTGTGGTTGGGCTTTGTAGTTGCACCGTTTACCATGATGTGGGCGTCCGCTATGAGCTTCTGGAGGAATACGCGTGAAAAATTTTTGGATAAATTTTCGACGAGGAATTTGTCGAGCCTCTTGCCCTTGTCCTCGGGAACTACTTCGAAATGGTAGGTCTCTTTTTGCATTGTCTTGCCTTAAATATAAAGATGCTGAGGGTCGCGATAAAGATTATCACGCTTATTACCTGCGACATCGTAAGTCCTGATAATATTTTCGGGTTATCGCCTCTTAAAAATTCCATGATAAATCTCTTGGATGAATACAATATGCAGTAACCCAGGGCTATCTCTCCGATAAAACGGCGCCTCTTCTGCCATAGCATCAAAATTACAAATATGAGGAAGAGAAGGACGGCGGAGATTAACTGGGCCGGGAGACGAGGTCCGGCCTCACCCGGGAATGTAACCGCAAAAGGAAAGTTCGGAGAAACTTTTATTCCGTAACAACATCCGTTCAGGAAACAGCCTATCCTTCCGAAACCCTGGGCCAGCGCAATATAAGGAGTAATAAGGTCCACCACCTGCCAGAAAGCCATCTTCTTTATACGGACGTAGACGCCCATGGCTATGAGGGCAAAGATGAAACCACCGTACCAGATGAGGCCGCCCTTCGACAACATTACTATCTCTAACGGATTGGCAGTATAAAAAGATAAATTTAGCAGAACGTATAAGAGCCTTGCACCGAGGATGCCGAAAATAAGGATGGCGATCATGAGATCAAGGCACTTATCTTTGTCGAGATCGAACCCCGCAGCGCGCCTGTAGATGAATGCGACGGCCAATGCGAATCCTATCGCGACCATGACGCCGTATGAATATACGGTAAGCGAGCCGAGCTTAATTAGAATCGGATGCATGTTTCTGTCTCAGGATACACCAGCCCAAGAATATCATTCCCACGGTGATCGCCGAATCCGCTACATTGAATACCGGCCATACCCGGAAGTCGATGAAGTCTATCACACAGCTGAATTTCACCCTATCGAAGAGATTGCCCAGCGCCCCGCCGAGTATCAGGCCGAGAGCAAACGAAAGAGGAGACGTCAGGGCTTTATGTGTTATTACATAAATGACGATGAAAACGATGGCCAACACAGAAAAAATAGCAAGAACCGAGTTCTGCCCTTTTAGCAGGCCGAATGCGGTACCGTTATTAAAAACAAGCGTAAAGTGAAGGATGTTGGGCAGGATCTTTATTGACTGGCCGTGAGATATACCGTTAGCGGCTGCTATCTTCGTGATCCGGTCCAGAAGAAATACGAATGCTGCCGTCAAAAATGTCATTTACCCTCATTGGACTTCTGACACGCTATGCATAATTCGGAATAAGGCAGGGCCGCCAGCCGTCTCGACGGTATCGGCTTGCCGCATTGCAGGCAGCTGCCGTATGTGCCGTCCTCTACCCTCTTCATAGCTTCGTCGATCAGATAGAGTATCTTCTGTTCATCGGTTGCCCGGCCAAGCGAAAACTCTCTTTCGTAATCATCGCTTGCCATGTCGGCCATGTGATACGCATATCCCGACAGATCGCCCGAAGATTCCCTTTGCGATTTGTTAAGGGTCGTCTCGGCTATGTGGGACAGTCCTCCGCCGACTTTATCTCTCTCTTTGATCAATAGCACCTTATATTTCTTCAAAACAGATCTCGGCATCTTCTTGATCTTATACTTCTTAGCCGAAACCGGCCTCTTATTTTTAATGCGCACAACCTTTTTGGTCCTTTTAACTTTCCTCGTCTTTTTGGCCTTCGTCATCTTCATTGCTCCTTTACGTGTGTGTTATGTTCAACGGTCTTGACACATCTCTCACAAAGCGTGGGGTGACCCTTATCGGAGCCGACCTTTTCGCTGTAATTCCAGCATCTCTGGCACTTCGCGCCCTTCGCTTTTTCGATAGTTATATCTACGCCTATATTCATATCGCCCTCATCGATATCAGGTTCGGGCCCTTCGGTAACTTCAACCTGGGAAACTATAAAAATATATTTCAGCTCATCCTTTTTTTCTTTCAGGAGTTTTTTGAACGTATCGTCAATGACCGATAATTTCACTTCCGCCTCGAGGCCCGACCCTATATACCCGGTCTGCCGTTTTTCCTCGAGCTTCTTCAGCACGACTTCGCGCACGGCGATGATCCGCGCCCACTTTTCATTCAATTCTTTGTCGAAAAGAGATTCACCTTCCCTCTCCGGCCATGGCTCAAGATGTATCGAGCCGGCCTTATCTTTCGGCTTGAAATAGCCCCACGCCTCTTCGGCGGTGATGGTCAGTATCGGGGCCATGACCTTGAGCAGCCCCGTCAATAACTCGTACATGGCGGTCTGGCCGGATCGCCTTTCGCGCGAAGAGGCCTTGAAAGTATACATCCTATCCTTGAGAATATCAAGGTATACGGATGAAATTTCGTAGACACAGAAACCGTATACGTCCCTGTAGACTTTATGAAATTCAAAGGCGTCGTAGTTCTTCTCGACCTCTTTCACCAGCCCCGAAAAACGCGACAATATCCACCTGTCGATCTCGAGCATATCGCCGTACGGGATGGCGTCCTTGAACGGGTCGAAGTCGAAGAGATTGCTCAAGAGATATTTGTAGGTATTCCTGATCTTCCTGTAGGCGTCCGCGAGCCGTGTTAATATCTCATCGGACAGTCTCACATCCTCGCTGTAATCGCTCGAGGCGACCCATAGCCTCAATATGTCGGCTCCGTACTTCTTCATGACCTGCTCCGGCGTTATGACGTTCCCGAGGGATTTCGACATCTTCTTCCCGGCGCCGTCGACAACGAAACCGTGGGTCAATACATTCTTGTACGGCGCTATCTCGTCGATAGCCATGCCGGTGATGAGCGCGGACTGGAACCAGCCCCTGTGCTGGTCGGACCCTTCGAGATAGAGCTCGCACGGATAGTCAAGGTCCTTGTTCTTCTTTAGTACCGCTTGGTGGCTCACTCCCGAATCGAACCACACGTCGATAATATCCGTCTCTTTTGTAAATTCTTTCCCGCCGCATTTTTTGCATTTAGCTCCGGAGGGCAGCAGCTCTTCCTCTTTGCCTGTAAACCATACATCCGCCCCTTCCTTCTCAACTAAAGATGCGACGTTGCTTATGACCTTGGCGTCCAGAAGGACCTCCTTGCACCCTTTACAGTAGAATGCAATTATGGGAACGCCCCAATACCTCTGCCGCGACAGGCACCAATCGGGCCTGTTCTCAACCATGGCAGCTATCCTTGATTCACCGGCCTGTGGTATCCACTTTATTTTGGATTTGATCGCGCCGAGCATATTTTTGCGCAAATGTTTATGGTCGATCTTTAAAAAATACTGGTCCGTGGCCCTGAAGATTATCGGCCTCTTGCAACGCCAGCAATGCGGATATGAATGGGTGACCTCTTCCTCGCGGAGGAGTTTACCCAATAGTTTCAACCGTTCGATGATCGGCTTATTTGCGTCGTAAACCTTCATCCCGCTGAACTCTCCGGCGGTTTTGTCGAATCTTCCCCTCGTATCGACCGGCATTATCGTCGGCAGGCCATATCTCTTTCCTGTCAGGTAATCTTCCTGGCCATGGCCCGGAGCTGTATGAACGCATCCGGTCCCTTCTTCCATCGAAACGTATCCGGCCGTCACGATCTTCGCCTTTCTGTCGATGAAAGGATGCCTTGCTTCCAGGCCTTCAAGCTCTTTGCCTTTAAACGTCTCAACTATTTTATATTCTTTGATCCCGAGAGTATCCATCACAGCCGCAAGCCGGTCCTTCGCCATAATATATTTTTCCCGCCCATTGACCATTACAAGCACGTAATCATGATCCGGATGAAGGGCTATAGCGACATTCGCCAGTAACGTCCAGGGGGTAGTCGTCCAGATGATAAAATACGCCTGCACCTCATTATATACGGTTTCGAACTTTACATAGATGGACGGAGAGGTTTTATTTTCGTATTCGACCTCGGCCTCGGCAAGCGCCGTCTCGCAGGTCGAGCACCAGTTCACGGGCTTCAGGTCCTTGTATATGTAACCCTTTTCGACCAGCTTGGCGAAAGACCTTACTATCTCGGCCTCATAGCTTTTGTCCAGGGTAAGGTACGGGTTATCCCAGTCGCCCAAAATACCGAGGCGCTTGAATTCGTTCCGCTGGATATCGACGTACTTCATCGCGTAGTCATAGGCCTGTTTCCTGAACTTGACCTGGTCGATATCGTATTTCGTTATCTTCAATTCTTTGAAGAGCTGATGCTCGACGGGCAGACCGTGGCAATCCCACCCCGGCACATAAGGCGAGTCGAAGCCCTTCATCGTCTTATACCGGATCGCGATGTCTTTCAATATCTTGTTCAAGGCGTGGCCCATGTGGATACTGCCGTTCGCGTAAGGAGGGCCGTCGTGCAGGATATATTTAGGCTTGCCCTTACCGTTCTTGCGCAGCCGCGCGTAAAGTTTCGAATCCTGCCAATTCTTGAGGATGACCGGTTCGCGGTTGGGCAGGTCCGCCTTCATCGGAAAGTCTGTTTTCGGCAAATTCAATGTATTCTTATATTCCATCTTATTTTATATATTTCCCTATGATAAGTTTTAGCTTCTTTTTCGTTTCAGCAGGAATGAATTGGGGCCTTGTCACTATCGAATCTTTCAAAGCCGCGCCGCAGCCGCAGGTTTTCTCCTCGGCCAGGCTCGGGATAACCGTCTTCAATATCTCCTTCGAAAGATCGACATTCCTGCACAGATTCTGTATTATCATCTCAAGCGACACGCTTTCGCATACCTCATCCATGCGCCAGCAATCGTAATCCGTGATGCAGGCCAGAGTGGCGTAACATATCTCGGCCTCTCTCGAAAGTTTTGCTTCGGCCAGGTTCGTCATCCCTATGATATCGACTCCCCATGACCTGTAGAGTTTTGATTCCGCCTTGGTGGAGAATTGCGGGCCTTCCATATTGATATATGTTCCGCCAAGATGGATATTCGCGCCGGCTTTCCGGCCGGCGTCAGCCAACGCTTTTGATAATTGCGGGCATACCGGATCCGCGAACGGTATGTGCGCGACTATGCCATCCCCGAAAAAGGTCATCAGCCTTCCTATATTAGTCCTGTCCATGAATTGATCCGGTATGACTATGTCGAGCGGCTTCAACTCTTCTTTGAGGCTTCCGCACGCAGATACCGATATTATCCGTTCGACGCCCAGCTTCTTCATGCCGTAGATGTTGGCGCGGTAATTTATTTCGCTCGGCAATACCTTGTGTCCTTTGCCGTGCCTGGCCAGAAAAACTACTTCTTTTCCACCGAGAAGGCCGGTCACAAAATCATCCGAGGGCTTGCCGAAGGGAGTAGTTACCTTTACCGACTTGACGTCTTTTATCCCGCCGATATTATAGAACCCGCTTCCGCCGATTATTCCTATTCTCTTCATCCTAACCTCAGCGCTATTCCGAATAATGTCCTGACTATGAAAAGTTTTATGAACCATATGAATATTAAGGCAAATATGGGCGAGATATCCAATCCTATCGAGGAGGCAGGTATAAGCCTCCTGAACGGAGCTAGCAGCGGATCGGTCACTTTATACAGGAACTGGACTATCGGATTATACGGGTCGGGGTTCACCCAGCTTATGAGCGCCCTTATTATTACGAGCCAATTGGCTATCGTAAGTATGTAATCAAGGATAGTCGCTACAGCATACAAGAGATTTCCTATTGCGAACATATATCACCTCTCTGCTCAAAATTTGTCAGAGAAAATTTTGAGTTTATCATGCAATTTGAGATGGATAGATTTTGCTCTGTCAAAATCTATCCCCTGAAAGTTCCTTCGAACGTTTATGCGCAGCCTTGACCGCGTCCTTTATTATATTTTTAAACCGTTTCTTTTCAAAAATATCGAGCGCGGCCTCTGTAGTCCCGCCTTTCGAGGCAACTCTCTTCATTAAAACCACGGGATCCTCTTTTAAGGCTTCTAAAAGTTTCGCGCTTCCGAGCGCCGTCTTCAAGACGAGCCTCGACGCCGTCCCGGCATCCAGGCCAAGCGATACCGCGGCCTCCGTCAACGCTTCGATCATGTAGAAGAAGTAGGCCGGCCCGCTTCCGCTTACGGCGGTAACGGCGTCCACGAGTTCCTCATCGACTTCGACGACGTCACCTATCAGCGAGAATATCCCGACCGCCGTCTCCATGTCTTTGCCGCTTGCCGCACTCCCGCGGCTTAAAGAAGTGACCGCCTCGCCGATAAGGGCTCCCATGTTAGGCATTGCCCTTATAACGGGAATGTTTTTGCCTACCGCGCCCTCGATATACTTTGTCGTGATACCGGCGGCTATCGATATGAGAAGCTTAGTCTCATTCATGCCGCAGCATATCTCTTGCCTCAGGACGTTTTCAAAATCTTTCGGCTTCACGGCAAGAATAACTATGTCCGAATATTTCACCACGGCATTATTATCTATCTCCACTATCATCCTGTATTTGGTCTGGATGTGAGAGCGCCGTACCGCGTCAGCCTCACTTACCATGAGCGAGGTACTCTTCTCGACTGTCCTCGCCAGGCGCGAAAGCAGGGCCTCACCCATATTCCCGCAGCCTATAATGCCTATCTTTTTATCGATCATGTGTATCTCCAAATATCGCCCGGCCTATCCTTACCATATTTGATCCTTCTTCAATCGCTACTTCAAAATCGTTCGTCATACCCATTGAGAGAAGTTGTAGGTTGTAGGTTGTAGGTTATTTATCTTGTCCCTCAATTCTTTTAATGCTCGAAAATAGGGCCGGACTGTCTCCGGATCTTCTACCTCCGGTGCGATCGTCATCAGGCCTTTTATACTAATATTAGGATATACTACTATATCTTTTATAAAATCTATCGCCGCGGCCGGTTCAATACCGAATTTGCTTTTTTCACCCGATGTGTTTACCTGGATCAATATGTCCTGGACCTTGCCTATCGAGCCTGCCTCTTCATCTATCTCTTTAGCAAGGCGCGTGCTATCTACTGAATGAATAAGCGAGAATATAGAAACGGCATCCTTGGCTTTATTAGTCTGCAGGTGCCCTATCAAGTGCCACTCTGCGTTATTGCGGATGGCGGCGTATTTAGAGAGCGCGTCCTGGACCCTGTTTTCACCGAGCGACGAAAGACCACAGTTCAAAACTTCTGTTATCTCTTCAATCGAAGCCGTCTTCGTCACGCAGACAAGCTTCACACCTTCCGGAGACCTGCCGATTTTTTCACAACATTTTGCTATCCTGCGTGTTACAGACCGGATATTTTCGGCTATCATGCTTAAATGAGGTCCTCGTATAATTAAGAGTAGGATTATATAATACAGTATCCTATAAAGTCAACAAAAAGCGGTTTTTTACGTGCTCCGTGTAAAAAACCGCTTTGACTAAAAGTGCCTTGATTTTTTGTAACTACTTACGCGTCTATTTCTCCCTGAGAGACAACGCTATCGCGAGAAGCAGGCATACTCCTGAAAATTCCAGGAAAGCGCTGGCAAATATTCCTACTATCGGTTTCATCATGAAACGTGAGATAATGCCGACAACTGTACTTATTACGGCTATTCCTATCGCAAGATCAGCTGCTTTTTTCATTTACCCTGTCCTCCTTTTTATTTAGAAAAATTTAAAATGCCTTCGATAAAGGGTATCACATCTTCAAGGTTTTGTCAATATGACCTCACCCATTTCGGTGTTTTTTGCCTACTACTATCAATATGCCGATCATCCCCAATATTATCGAAGCCTGGACAATACCAAGAAAACCCTCCATAGCGGCGCCGTTACTGATCACTATCGCGCTGATGCCGAGAGAGAGGGTAATACAATATATGAAAAGAACCGAACCGACCGGCTTAAGGCCCAGATCGACAAGATAATGATGGAAATGGTCTTTGCCGCCATATTGCAGCCACTCTATCAGGTTCCTGACCTTGCCCTCTCTTATTCTCATTATCGTAGTGAATACCATATCGAAGATCGGCACCCCGAGCACCACGATGGGTATGGAGAGCTTAACGATATCATCCCCCGCCCAGTCGCCGACCAACCCTATGCCGGCGAGGATAAAACCTAAGAATGTGCTGCCCGCCTCGCCCAGGAACATCTTCCGTTTCTGGAAATTATACGGCAGGAACGCGATGCAGGAAGCGATAAGGCTGATAGCCAGTAATCCGAGAGGATATTGGCCCGTTATATAGAGTATGGCCGAGAAACAGAAAAGGTTTATGGCCGCTGAACCTGCCGCAAGGCCGTCCAAGCCGTCTAAATAATTATACGCGTTAGTGATCCCCACGAACCAGACAGCGGTTATCAGCGCCTCCAGGATATTTTTCAAATGACATTTCGGTATAAAATCTACATGGACGCCCATGTATACAACGATCAAAGCTATCAGGAATTGCCACAGGAAACGAAGCCGCGCCGATAATTCTATAATGTCATTCGTTATGCCGAGGATAAATATGAGGGTAGCGCCTAATATCACGGGGAAAAAAAGAAAGATGTTCGGCGTATTGAAGAATAGCCCGGCGATGAGCCCTATATAAAGCGCGGCTCCGCCCAGAAGAGGCGTGGCTACCTTATGGATCTTCCGCTTCCCGGGAAAGTCGAGTATATTGAAACGAACGGCCAGACCCCTTAATAACGGCAGCGAAAGGAAGGCGGCTAAAAAAGCTATTATGAAAGTCAGGATGCTCTTCATATGTTTTTAATGTATGGCTCTCAATACGCGCAGCGCTTTGAACCCCTCGGCAAATTTAACCCTTCCCTGATAGCCGCGGAAGTTGGCGCACGATCGCACGCTTTCTACGATGGTGAGATTGTTAATCCTGGTCCTATCGATCTGAGAGGCGTGTTTCTTCATCAGCTCTATCTTCTTTTCCAACACATCCATGATATCAACGAAAATATCCGGATCGAAATGTTGTGTTGTGGGAACCTCATAAAAGAGGACCTCCTTTACATAGCGGCTTGCCGATATGCCGGCCTGCGCGGCCGCTCTATGGTCCTGGTGAACGTCGTCATAATAATTTAAAAACATGACATCCGGAGAAACTTTGCGCATTACCTCTTCTATCTTCTGTATCGTTTCGCGGTTGTCGATAAGCTCGGTATCGTTAAAACCTCCCCAGAAAACTTCGCTTGCGCCCAGAAAAGCGGCGGCATCTTCCTGTTCTCTGGACCTAACTTTCGGATCCCCGCCGATATTACCTTTCGTAAGCACAAGAGGAAAAATGCGGTGGCCGGACAAACTATATTTTAAAAGCGTCCCTCCGCATCCAAACTCGATATCATCCGGATGCGCGCCGACAGCCAATATATTCATATTAGGTCTCCTCCGGTATCAATATGTTAAACGATAGAAGTATACCTTATAATCCTCCGATAGTAAATATTTTATTATTCGCTTATAAGGATTTTTAACGATTTGTCTCCGCAGTTAAACAGGAGATCGATTATCGATACGCACGGAATAAAGGGTTCGTGGCACTGTTTATACTGCGGGTGTTTAAAATCCTGGTATATCAGCTTTATTCCATTCGATTCAAACTGCTTCTCGTCAAGATAGTCCCTGCCTCCGATACCCGAAAGATAGGCATCGGCTTTCATGGAGCGGCATATGTCAACCAGGCGGGACGTCTTATCTGTCGTTATCTTAAGCTGTGACTCCAGGAAGATGGGCTTATTTATGCCGAGCAACTGCGCGATATGTTTTATTATATGCATGTTAAGGTCTACCAGCCTCTTCCATTCCATCCTGTAGAGCTCCTCAAAGAAAGGGCTATATTGTTTAAAGAACGGCGCGCGGCTATAATTAGTCCGGATCGCCATCCAGTGCCTCTTTTGCCACTCCTGGGCATTGTCTATGCGCACGGCGGATATATTCGGATATGGGTCGGCCTCTTTCAGGACCGGCACCGTAAGCCACATGCTGCCATCCCTGGTCCTTATACAATTACGGTTCTGGTATTCCCTTTTTTTATACTGCACGTTATCCAAAAAAACGAAAATATCGCTGTGGTACATTTTGTGAAAATATCCAAGCCACGGCAGATATTGAGGCTGATGGGCAGACAATATCATCTCTTCGTAACCCCTTTATATATTTCGTCCAATCTCTCGACCATTGACCGGTCGGTAAAGTTATTCTTTACCCACTCTTTTGCGCACCGCCCCATCTCGAGCCTTTTTGCCTCATCCTTTAATAGAGCGATCACGGCTTGGGCCATCGCGGCCGGATCCCCTGGAGGGACCAGAATGCCCGTCTCGTTATTTCTGATTATCTCGGGCACCCCTCCGACTTCCGTTGCCACCACAGGTTTCCCGACAGCGCCCGCCTCCAGGAGCACCCTGCCAACAGCTTCATTCAGGGACGCCAGCGCCAAAACGTCCAAAACGGAGAGGATATCCGGTATGTCTTCGCGCCATCCGGTGAAAAGGACCTTATCCCCCATATTTAAATCTCTGACGCGCGCGGCAAGCTTATCGTGCAGCGACCCTTCGCCTACGACCAGGAACCTGGTCTGAGGTATCTGGCGCGATATTATGGCGGCCGAATCGATAAAATATTCAAATCCTTTTATGCTTTCAAGCCGGCCTATCATCCCCACAACGAGATCTTCCGGCTTCAGGCAAAGCTCCGCCCTCTTTTTTACCGCATCTACTTTCAGTCTTTCAAATACGGAAAAATCGATACCGCTATGGATCACCAGGACTTTAGAAGCCCTGCAAACACGATACTTCATCATGTCGGCCTTTTCGATATCGGTGAATACTATTATCTTGTCTGCGAATAAAGCTGCGAAACGCTCCAGCATAATAACAAGCCGGCTGCCCAAAGTTCCGAAATATCCGTAGAAATCGTGGCCGTGCGGTGTGTGAAGAACGAGCGGCGTGCCGGCCAGCCGCGCGGCGATCCTGCCGATAAAACCCGCCTTTGCCGTATGGGTATGAACTACGTCGAACTTTTCCCGCATAAAGATAAAGTATAAACGTATGAGAGCCCCGAGATCTTCGATAAGGCTGACCTCTCTCTTTAATTGCGGGATAAATATGATCTTGCCGTTAAATTTTTTAAGGAATTCCCTGGTATTATCGGAAGGATACCGTGTCCGGCCGTAGATCAGGGTGATATCATATACGGACGGATCCAGATATGAATAGATTATCTCGACTATATCGGGCGCGCCAGACCAATCAAGCCTCGTAATGACCTGCGCTATCTTTATCTTGCGTCTGATCTCTCTGGGCATATATCAATACCTGAATAGTTCGGTGCAATGGCAGCAAGCCGGAAATGCTTTTCTTTTTTTGAGAAAAGACCGGAACCTCACCGCCTTATCGTTGTTCCATAGTTCAGTGAATCTCTCCTTCATGATATTCCCGAAAGTATAACTGAAATTAAGACATGGCTTAACTTCCCCGTCCGGAAATATATAAGCCGCTATCCACGGGCTCAAGCAAGCCTTTGAAGACGGTCCGCCGCTGCCGGCTTCCGGGTTCGCGTAATATCCTATAAGCTCGCGGCGCGAAAAATTAGGATAAAGATCTACGGCAAAAGGATACGAATCGGAAAGTATCTTTTCGATCTTTTCATGCAAAACTTGCGGATCGATCTCCGGCTCGAAGGCAAACCCCTCCCAATCATCCGAGGAACATCCCAGGACTTTGTCGCAATCCTTCTGTCTCGCGAGAGTTTCACGATCGAGAAATATCAAGTTGTGGAACGTCAGGGAGTTCGCGCCCGCCTCGGAGGCAACCCGGAGCAGGGATTCCAGGTTTTTATAATTATATTTGGTTATGGTACATTGTAAATTCACCAGAGGTTTGGAGCTTTTGGTTTCAGATTTGATAGCTTTTATCTTCTTCAACCCGGCCATTATTTTATTGAACGCCCCCGGCATACCGCGTATCACGTCATGGATCCCCGCGTCCCCGTCCAGAGAGACGTTCAATTCGTCAAGGCCGCTCTCTACGATATCTTTAGCGCGGTCTTCGACTAGCAAGGCATTCGTTATCATCAGGCAATGTATGCCCTTTCCTTTAATATATTTTATAAGCTCCATGCAACCTTCGTGGAGCATGGGTTCCCCGCCGAAAAGCGTTATGTTGGGATGGAATGAGGAGAGGTCGTCGACTATCGCTTTCAAGTTATCCATAGAGAGCTCAGGCCCTGTATAGTGTGCCTGGCCGCACATCCGGCACCGCAGATTACAGCGATGGGTCAAAAATAGCGTCACCGATTCGGGATAAGCGCTCTTTCCGTCCCGGATCGCGTAATCAATATATGAGCGTCCTCTTTTAGCCAGCACCCGCGCCGCATACAAAGGCTGACGCAATGATTTACGGAAGAATCTTCCGGCATTACGCAGAGGCATCACGTCAGTGTTTCCTTAATAGCGTTTATCATCTTATCTATGTCGCCATCGTGAACGAACGGATGCGTCGGGAGCGTCAAGAGCCTCTCCGCGCAGTAAACGGCTTTCGGAAAATCTTTTTTATCGTATCCCAGATCGAACATGTGATGGAGCGGCCGAAGATACATCCTGGATGACTCAATGCCGTTCTCCCACAACATTCTTTCCGCCGCTTCTCTTCTGCCGGCATCCTTGAAAATTACAGGCAGGCGATTGAAGACATAACGCGTCTTGTCCGGTATTTCCGGCAATATGATCCCGTCTATTCCCCTAAGGCCGCCGATAAGAGAGGTGCCGTTCCTGTGCCTTAGCGAAAAGAGGCTTTCCATGCGTTCCATCAGTCTTAAACCCAGGGCCGCCTGCAGAGGGCCCATCTTTTTTACGCTGAAATCTTTCGGCGGCGCCGTCTCCTTGAAGCGCGATATGAGCCCAAAGCCCAACCCGTAGACGAGAGGGTTCCCTGCAACGGAAAAAGCTATATTCTTCAAAAAGAGCGATAATCCGGAAAAGATGCCGTCCGCCTCGAGCCCGTCGATCTCGGCTTCGACGGCATGCGCTATCCGCTCATTATCCGTCACAACACATCCCCCGCCGCATATAGGCAGATTCTTACCACGGTTGAAACTGAAAAAACCCGCATCTCCGAAGCTGCCTGCCTGCCTGCCACCGGTACTCGAGCCCATACTTTGCGCGCAATCCTCTATGAGAAATACTCCCGGAGGCATCCGCGCCCTGAGGCTCCAGATATCCTTTATGTTGATACCGAACAGGTGCACGCCGATCACGGCGAGCGTATCGGACGATATTACCCCGGACAGAAGACCGGAGTCCAGATTAAAATCATCGAGCGAGATGTCGCATAATACCGCTTTCAGCCCGGCCTTTTTTATCGCCACGACCAGGCTGCCGGCCGTGTAAGCGGGAATGACGACTTCCCTTCTGTCCGAGATCCTCTTAAGCGCTTTCAGGGTAACATAAAAAGAAGATATGCCGGAATTCATCGAATAACAATATTTAGAATGCACGGCTGCGGCCAGCATATCGGCGAACCTTTTAACAGCCGTCTTGTCGGGCATGCGGCGCAATCCGCCGACGAGGTCGGCGCTGCTGATCGATGACCTTATTATCGGCAGTTTGCTCAGCATGGTTTCTTTGCCTCCATGACAATGGCGGCTGCCAAGATCCGCGAACGGGGACCGATGAACCTCCTATTCGTGATCGCCAGGCCCAAATCTTTCAGGATACCCTTTATCTCATCCATATTATATGTCTTCAGGGGGAGCGTCCTGACCGTGTCATCGTAATATCCGGCGAGAGCATATTTGACGGAAAGCAGCGGATTTCCGGAATTCCGGAAATCGAAGATTATACTGCCTCCGGCCTTGCACGTCCGTTTCATCTCTTTCAATGCCTGCCGGACCGCCCCGATAGACTCCATATTGAAGATCGTGTTCAGGCATATGACGGTATCGAAGAATTCATCCGCGAAAGAGAGGCTCAAGGCGTCCTGCAACGATAAGTTCACGCCTTTTATCTTTTCTCCCGCCCGCGTCAACCTCTCCCTGTTATTATCGACACCCCATATCGTTATATCGCGGTTCTGACCGGCCAGTTGGGCCAGAAAGAGACCTTCCCCGCAGCCGACCTCCAGGATATTACCTTGCCTGTGACGGCACAGCGCGAGGGCCTCCTGTCTTACCTTGTCCTGCAGGTAGCCGGCAGAATATTCTCCGGCCTCGCCGGGCCTTGAGGTCAACTTATGAAACCATGTGTAGAGTTTCCGGATCATCTCCCTCTCCTCTTCAGGAGTTCGAGCACCGCGGCAATAACCTCTTCCGGAGTGATCGCTGTAAGGCACTTCCGCGACGCGCACTCCTCTCTTTCGCAAGGCGCACAGGCCGTCTCTTTGTGAAGGACTATCGCGTTATCCGAGATCCTCCGCGGGTCAAAACGCGTAAGGTGCCCGGGCCCGAATATGGCGACTACCGGCGTCCCCAGCGTTGCGGCAATATGCATTGGGCCGATGTCATTGGTTATGTGGACCGCGCATCGCTTGATAAGGGCCGTCGTCTCTTTTATCCGCATCTTTCCGATGAGGGAGATCACGCCCGGCCTATCCGGTCCAAGGAAGGCACGTTCCGATCCGGTTTCGCTTCCGTCTCCCATTATCACTACCTTATAATTATATCCGGCGAGGGTCGAGGCTACCTTTACAAAATTTTCCAAAGGCCATCTCTTCGCGGGATACGGCGCCCCGGAAGAGATGCCGATAATAATATCGTTATCGGAGAGGCCGTGATCTCTTAATAAGGTATCTACGCGAGCGTTATCCGCTACTGTCAGGTTCACTTCCGGCCGTTTAACCGTCTCCGATGCTCCAACGAGCTTCACGAGCTCTATACAATAGTCCATGTCGTGCTTTGTCCCGATATGCGTTTCCGGCAATTTCACGTCCAGAAAAAATCCCAGGCCATCGGTATCGCGCCCTGCCTTAACTCTCGGATTTATGATAAAGAGCATCGCCGCCATCTTCATTGCGCCCCAAAAAGACGCGAGAGTCCGCATATTTATGGTNNACGATACACGTCAAACCAATCTTTAAGCGACCCTATCGAAATTATCTCGTCTGCGAAGCTCGTCCCTTCCAATATCTCCTGCGACCGCGATAAGACGAAGAGCGTTATATGCGCAGCCGGATAAGCCCCCTTAAGATTATTGAGCGCAGGCGTAGACAGCAGGCAATCGCCTATCCCGCCTAAATTTATTACCAGGATATTCTTCACGCTTCCGAGGGTGGTCATCTTCACTTCCTGTCTATCCTTTTAAATAACACCAGGAAAAAATATTTCAGGATCAGTCCTATCATCGTCAGCCCCAGGAAGAAGGCCTTTATCTTGTCGCCGGTTATCGTTGACCGGCCTACCCTCTTTTTATAATTGACGGGGACCTCTATGAACCTTATACCGTTCAGGATGGTAAGGAGCATGAGCTCCGGGCTGAAATGCGCCCCTCCTACGGTGAATTTCCCTTCCATCCTCTTCAGATCCTTCTTCTTGAAGAGTTTCATAGTGCATCCGACGTCGGTTAACATCGCGGTATTGAAGAGAAATTCCATCATCTTCGCAACCGCTATATTGCCGAGGCGCAGGAACCGCCCCATGTTGGCCCCCGACCATATCATGATACTCGAAGTCCTCGTTCCGAAGACGGCATCAAAGTCGTCTGAATACGCCAATAGCTTAATTACATCTCTCGGCTCGAACGTCCCGTCCGGCTCCGAAATAATGACTATCTCTCCGCCGGCCTCCTTAAATCCGCGCTGACTGGCATACCCGTAACCCTGCTTCTCCTCGTGGACGCACCGGGCCCGCGTCTTTTTAATTTCGTCGTCCGTCCCCTCGACGGCATTGTTATTGACAACGACAACCTCATCTACATAGCCCGTAGCGAAAAAATTGTTTATCACCTGGCGGATCGTATCTTTTTCGCTGCGGGTCAGCAGGACTACCGAAACCTTTTCATCCCTCCACATATTTTCAACTCCAGTTTGTATTGATAAAATGACGCAGGTTGGAAATCAACCTTCTATTTTTAACGCTATAGATAAATCTCTTCAATATATAGGACGGCCTTAAATAAAAAGCGCGATAGAACCTTTTATACTCTCTCTCGATCTTATCCCACGCCAGGGTCGGGTGATCATAGAGCTCTACGGGGATCGTATTTAAATTAAATTTGGACCAGGCGGCTTCTTTGATAAACCCCTCCTTGAGCCATTCGTTGTATAAAGGCGTTGAGGGGAGCGGCACCGTTATCGCCATCTTTGCTATGTCCAGGTCCAGCGTGAGCGCAAAATCTATTGTCTTGCGCATGCTCTCCTCGGTTTCGCCCGGCAGGCCTATCATAAGATATCCTAATACCTCAAGACCGGCTTCTTTGGCCGTCTTCACGGCAAAGGCGGCCTGAGCTAAAGTTATGCCCTTATTTATATTCTTCAATATGCGCTCGTCGCCCGACTCGAGGCCAAAGACGACCCTGTAACAGCCCGCCTTTCGCATTAGCGACAACAATTCTTTGTCCACCTTATCTACGCGAATGCCTGAGATCGTAGACCACGGAAACTTCAGGCCCGCTTTTATGATAAGCCTGCAGATCTCTTTTGCTCTCTCCATATCCGTATTAAAGCAATCATCCGATATGTGTATCTCCTTGAAACCGAGATCGAGCATATACCTGATCTCGTTCACTACCCGCCGCGGGCTCTTGGTCCGGAACGCGTAACCATGGACGCTTTTACTGCAATAGACGCACCCGTACATACAGCCGCGGCTCGTCTCAAGCCAACCCGCCGGGCTCTTCCGCGCGAGCAGGTCTGTAGCATGATAGTTTTTGATGTCGTACAACCTCCAGGCAGGGAGAGGAAGCTCGTCGAGGTTTACGATCCGCTCCCTATCCGGGTTCCGCACGCTCAAGCCTCTCTGGTCTTTATAATAGATCCCCCTGACCGTAGAGATGTCATCCGCCTCCAGTATATCCAACAGAGTAAAGTCCCCTTCCCCGATCACGACCACATCGAGAGACATATCGAGCAGGGTCTTTTCGGGAAAGGCGGTGGCGTGCACGCCACCGGCGATCGTCTTTATCCCTTCGTCATATTCCTTCACCCATCTGCATATCTTGGCTGCCTCCTCATAAAGAGGTGTGGTGAATGTTACGCCTACATACTCCGGCGCGAAATTTTTCAACAGGCGCAGGAATTGTTCTCTCTCCGGCCCCTTCAGCATATTTATATCGACTATCAGGACATCATGGCCGTGGACCAAAAGAGGCGCTGCAATAACGGCAAGGTTGAGCGCGGGGTTATAGAGCGCGCCCTCTTTGATCTTTACGCCTTCATAGACCGAGGCGGCCGACGGGTTCACTAATATAATTTTCTTCATCTTCTTTTCTTGAGCCATACCGTATATGAGCCTATCTCGCGCGGTACGTAGTTTTCGTTCAAAAATGCCTTGACGTCCGCGGCATAGAAAATCTTCCTGTACTGGTCCACGGTGTTGCCGGTTATGCCATAAACAACGCATTTCACATCGTTTGCTTTTAAGCCGTCGAGGAAGAGGTCTTTGCCGTTCAGCGTCTTCGCCATCCCGTAGGAAGGCATCTTTCGCTTAGATGACAATAATATTTCCGGGGGCGCGCATATAATGTCCGACGGAAGGGTATTCGCAAGTATGAAATCCGACACCTCCCTCACCCCTTCGGCGCCGTAACAATAGGCGGTATTATAAGGGGCCATTCTCTGGACCGTCAAGAGGGAGAGGTTGCAGGCGAACATCGTAACAAAGAGCGCCAGGATGAAGGCCTCTTTCGCCTTCTTTCTCTTTATATAAAAAAGAAAGATCACGGGGATCGCCAGTAGGAGGAAGGTAACTCGAACGGTCTCTTCGCGTATTATGGCATGGACAAATGCGTCCGGGCCTTTTATCACCGCCTCCTTCAGCGCGTAGTTGACCAGATATAGCGGGTCCTTTACAAAGAAGATGTAATACAGGACGACCATTGAAACCAATGCCGCTATGCCGGCCAATAACCGCCTGTCCTGATTTACGTTCTTTACGAAGATGCCCGAGGCCAGAATGGAAAATATGGGCAGGACCGCATAATGGTATTTTGGAAAAGAGTGCGTCACTCCCCCTATGAATATATATATTATAAAAAATGCCAATCCGCAAAACGCGAACTGGGACAGGGATAAAAGAGAATCGTCTTCCGAGGGCTTATCGAAATTTTTCCAGGAACCTATCAAACCTAAAATAATAAATGAAGGCGAAGACCAGATAAGGAGCGCCCATATATTTCTCGCTATGAGAGACAATCCTTCCCCGCTTGCGTTCCTTAAGAAGAACATCACGACGATAGATATCGGAACCTCGATTATGCAGGCAGCGTCTCTACCGTTTGCCAGGCAATAGAGAAACCAGATAATTGACGCCAGGGCCACTCCAGATATGGCGATCTTTGCGGTGTAGAGCAATTTTTGCCATTCGCGGCGTAGGACCTGGCAGGTGAAGATGGCCCCTATGAAGATAAAAGGATTGGAAAGTTTTATGCACAGGGCCAGCGTGAATAAGGCCGTGTAAATAAAAAATGCTTTTCTGGAACCTTTGTCATATTTGATCCATACAAGGGCGGCGATAAGCGCCAATATCGCCACGTTGAGGATCGTCCCATCTATGTCTATGAGTAAAGACCCCTTCACCGCTAACGGGTTTAACGCGTAGATGATACAGGCAAGAATTGCTATACGCTCCCTGCCGTCGTCTTTCTTAAATAGGCCATAAGCGATTACGTAGATAAGCGCAAGGGAGATGAGGAAGGAGGCTATTCCTATCGCCCGGATCACCATTTCATTGAGGGTAAAAAAATCCCCGAGGATTGCCGCCAGACAGGCATATGCCGGAGGATGCCATACCCCGAATAGCCTCTCTCCGCAACTAACGAAATAGTTCGTGATCGAGCTGTCTCTCAAACTCTTTATCCACATGATCGCTCTTACCTCGTCGCCCATGACCGGCTCATGCCATGACGTAAAAGAGAAGAAGAGATAGATGAACCAGCAGCAGAGTACACAGGCTGTCGCGCGCCAATATATATGCTTATCTTTTTTCATCGGAGATCCTTTTGATCTGCAATGAAACAGCCCCAAACATCGCATCTACGGTTATCGACTCCATGCATTCGTGCTCCCTGCAGAATGGGCGATTACAGGGCGCGCATGCCAGCTCTTTTCCCAACACGATATGCCCTTTACCCGAAGGTTGCCATAGCCTGCTGTCGGTAGGTCCCATGGTCGATACCGTCCTCTTCCCGAGCGCCGCCGCCATATGCAGAGGCCCGGAGTTATTACCGACGAATAGTTTCAACCTATCGATGATGGCTGCAAGCGAATTCAGCGAATCCGTGCGGAATACGCAAATACCTGCGGCAACCTTATCTTCTATCGCTTTGAGGAGCGCCGCCTCTTTCCCGGAGCCCCG
>PLLI01000095.1 GCA_003140915.1 Candidatus Omnitrophota bacterium | reverse complement strand
ATGATCGCAACCAGACTCCCGATAATTATACTAAGATATTTTCCCATAACTTTGTAAGTATAACACAAAAAAAATTCTCTGGCAAGGAAAACTTTTCGCATTTAGAAGGAATCTCCTTTCGGGATTCCTTCAGCGGAAATTGAAAAATTTTCTCTTGGATTTTATTTTTTCCCAGTCTTTCGGAGTGAATACAAAATCCAGGTGAGGATGACAGAAATAAACTTTTCGATTACTACAGGAATGTGATGTGGCGACGTAGTGAGCAGGGCTTTGAAATTTTTTATAGCTTGGTCCGCTATTGTTATATAGCGGCGGTATAAAAAATTTTAAGAGTGAGGCCGCCGCTGGAGCGGCCGAACGTCCCTGCGAACCACTCGACACAGTACATTCTATTGCATCGAAAAATTTATTTTTTCTCGGTCTGCTTGCGGGATTTTGGGGTCACGTAGAAGTGCATGTACTTACCCAGCATGAGCCGCGTCTGCGCATCTATCGCGGGCGTGGAACCGAGGAGAGCACAGACGACCGGCGAAAATAACCACTGGACGAACATGATTATCCTCTTCTGCGGTTTGACATCCTTGGGCCTCGGTGGAAGCAATTTTATGCTTATGAACATACATACAAATATCGTGAATAACGAAACTCTAAAAAGCGAGGCCGCGACGCTCGGCAGATTATAGCCTATCGCTGTCTGCCTGAAGAGGCCGCCGCCGAATATTAAAGGAAGCGGCGCTATGAACGTTATGATGATCGCCCATACGGCCCACGTGTAATGGCTTTCAAGAATATGAAAGGCACGCCTTGCCTTTTTGAATAAAGGGATCCTGTTATTTTCCATAAATCCCAGCATGACGTAAGGGAAGTTCTCGACGCCCCACGCCCAGCGCCTCTTCTGCTTGTATTGCTTTATTATGGTTGGTATTATCCCCTTCTCTGTAGCGACGTCCATCGACACGGTAACATACATTGGGATCACGGAGTAATCGCCGTCAAAGTAGAGAAAACACTTCCAGTATATGGCCGAATCGTCCGAGATCATGTCGACCGGCCAGTAACCAACATTGACGAGCGTCTTGAAACTCATGCTATGACTCGAAAAGGTCACGAATTTTTCAAGCCGCATCGTCTCGATCATCTGCATGAAACTAGAGCCCAGTTCGAGTATCCTGGCTATGGACCGCGCGTACCATATATTATTATTGTAGACCGGGATCGGCTGGTAACTCGAATGCATCCGCCGCGGATTCGTTATATAGTGGTAGGCGAGGCATCCGAAATATTCTTTCTCCGCGCAGGTATCTGCATCGAAACATGAGATTATGATGTGCTCGTAATCTATCCCTTTCAGATCTATAAATTCTTTAAGCGCCTTGGCGCCCCACGATGCATTGGCGCCCTTGACCTTGATCTCGCCCGGGATATTATCCGGATGGCGCGTTACGATAAAGTGAAAAAATCGGCCTTTGAATTTTTCTTTCAAAGAAAGGGCGTTATCCCATGCCTCAGGGCCAGCCCTCTCCTCGACGCTGAGGACGACTATCATCTTATTCTTCGGGTAATTGGCCTTTTCGAGCGCTTCTATGGAAGGCACCAGTATATCGAGCCCTTCTTTATAAGAAGGGAAAAGGATTGCATGATATATATTCTTGTATTCCAGGCCATCGACAGAACCTGCGGCCTGGCATTCTTTAAGATAGTCCGTCTTCTTTTCTATGCCGAGCCTTCTATAGGCGAATACCAGGAGGAGCGTCAGGTAGCATATCCTTATGACCCAGTAGAGATCGAACGTTATCACAAATATGGCCACCCATAGCGGCTTTATGAACGCGAGGATGAACAAAGAAATGAGGGTTGTCCACGTCAAAAAGCCCGGTATTATTTCGAAGAGGCGCCTGTAGAACCTATCTCTTTTCATTAGCGGCCTCCGGTTCCCTCTTCAGCAATATCTGCATAAGATAATCGAAGAACTTCTGCCGCAGGTCCAGCCTGTAAAGATAGCTGCCTGTTTTCGAAAAATTATCTTTATCTCTATCCATGAAATATAGCGAACCGTTATTTGGGTCGTAAGAGACCGTCTGCGGACTGACATTGAATTTATATAACATGGCGATGTTGCGTTTCCCGCCCCCTCTAAGCTCTACGACGTTTATATATTTTTCCGTCACGACGATTATGTAACCCGATCCTGTGTACCAGAAGACGTCGACTATGGGCTCTTCCGCGGTAAATATATTTTCGACCCGGGCGCTCTGGCCGTCTTTGATCTCGGCCTTATCGAGGTTCAGGTAAATGACCATGATCTCTTTTTCGTTAAAGCATAATATCTTGTCTCCGTCCGGAGAGAACTTCTTTTTGATTATTTTTTTGGGCCAATTTGAATAAGCGGATAGTTTTCTGAGATCATAGCCGTCGGTATCCGAACGGTATAGGCCGGCTTCCGCAAGATAATAGATATAGCCTTTGTCCGAAACGGCAAAATCCATGGCCGGCTGGTTGATTATCTCGTTCATCTCCTGCATCACGGGAAAGAGTATTATGCTGTCGGCCTTCGTTACCATGTTGGGCCTTACCACAAGATCTTCTTCCCATGGATAAAAACCTTCACGCTTGACCCTGACCTTGTAAACACCGGGCTTTAACTCTTCTATCTGCGCCGGGGTTACATTAGTATATAATGTGCCGTTTATATAAATGGACGCGCCCGCAGGCTTACTGTTTATAAAAATTATACCTGTCTTATAGACCTTCAGGGCCCTGTAATCTATGCGGTAGCCGAGTGAATAAGAGAGCAGTATCGGAAGGATGATGAAGAATAGGAGGACCGAGATATAAAAGACAACCGCCCTTTTAAGTTTGTCGCTATTCTTCACTCCGCACCTTCTTTCTCAAACCGCGATATCCTGAGCTGTCCGCATCCCGCGTCTATCTCTTCACCCTTAGGCTTGCGATGGGTAGCGTTAAGGCCGGCATCCTTCAAAACTTTCATAAATGCCCTTACGGCGAATTCCTTCGGTTCACGATAGGGGCTTCCAGATATCCTGTTATATGAAATAACATTAACTTTGCATTTCATCGCCTTCAGAAGCTTGGCCAATGCCAGGGCATCCGGACCCGAGCTGTTCACGCCGTCTATAAGCACATATTCGAAGGTGATGATCCTGTTCGTAGCGCGTATATAATTTTTGCATGCCGCCATGAGGTTTTTCAGCGCGTATCGCTTATTGACGGGCAGTATCCGCGACCTTACGCTGTCATCAGCCGAATGCAAAGAGACGGAGAGCTCTACCTGCAGTCCCTCTTTGGCCAGTTTCTCTATTCCCGGCACCACCCCGCACGTAGAGATCGTTATCTTCCGGGCGCCGATCTTAAAGGCGTCTTTATCGTTAAATATCCTGACGGCCCTCATGACATTGTCGTAATTATCGAGAGGCTCTCCTATGCCCATGAATACGAGATTCGTAATGTTCGCACCGGGGTTTGCATTCTTTATGAATACCACTTCGTCGAGTATCTCGGCCTGCGACAGGTTTCTCACAAAACCAAAGGGCGCGCTGGCGCAAAAATCGCAGGCGAATTTGCATCCTACCTGAGAAGAGAGGCAGACGGTGTTGCGGGAACGTTCCGGCAATAGGACGGTTTCAATGGTACTGCCGTCTTCCAATTTGAAGAGGTACTTCGTGGTCCCATCCGATAACGACCTCTTGAGATCGAGGAGTTCAGGCATGGATATATATGTTTTCGAATCGAGCGCCAGGCGAAGAGGCGCGGGAATATCCGTCATCTCGCCGAAAGACCTGACAGACGCCTTGTACAACCATCTGAATATCTGACTTACCCGATAGTGTTCACCGAGCGCTTCTTTCAATGCTGCTTCGAGCTCTGCCCTGGAAAGGTCTTTTATGCGGTTCTTCTTCATATTTGGAAGGGTAACCTATATTTCGAAATTGATGGAGAGGTGAAAATTGGAAGGGCCGGAATTTTGCGTCGGATCCGCGCCTATTGCCTGCGCCCACTCTATAAGGGCATTAAACTTATTGTAAAAATTCAACCTGAGCCCGCCGCCCACGCCCATGAGGAATTTGGATTCCCTCTCACCCTGCAGGGTATTCTTCAATACTCCGCCGCCCAGATCCATGAAGATGACAGGCTGTATCTCGTTCCTGAGAGGGGTGTTATCGAAAGGCAGCTTATATTCTTTCGGTATCAGGTACAGCGGAAATACCCAATCCGCGCTCAAGGTCGCCCCGATGTCGGCCAGATAGTCGCCTTCCGGATACCCCCTGACCGAATTCGCGCCGCCGAGCTGTAACTGCTCCGACGACGGAAGCGTATGAGATGCCCCCTGGAACTGGTGCCGCAGCAACATATAACTTTCCCACGGCATACGCTGAATGCGCCTCAGAGAATGGGTGTATTTGAAAAAGTAACCGTCGGCGCCGGACCTGGACGCCTTTGCGTTATTTTCAGGCGATGCGCCCAAAAACCATCCGCCCGTACCGAAATCGACTTCAGGTGAAAAGGAAGTCTGTCCGCCGTCGAAGAAAGAATCCAGCCTCGTTATATCCATCTTGTAGTAAGGCATGCGCAGCTGTTCGTCTACGGTAGGATCGGCATGGAAGAATTTTCTTGTGGATTTGATATTCAGTCCGGCATCCGCAAATATCTGCATGGCTTCGGAAAGAAAGATCTCGCCCGTAATATGAGGAATGAAGTTCAAGGTAGTGCCGGCTATGTCGAAGTCCCTGAATTCCCGGCCTATCTTCACGGTATAATATGAAAAATCGAACCCGAACTTCGTTCCGCGCGTATCTATCGGCACTACATAGGTTAAAAACTCGCCTGAAGAATCCGCGGAGACCGATGAGTTGTAGAAGAAGAAGTCATTATTGGCGGTGAGGTTCGTGCTTCGAGCGAAGATCGAAGCCCTATATTTGCCGGTCAATCGCGTGCCCTGATCGTCGGCCCCGGTACCTAAGTGGTACGGGAACTTGTCAATGACCTTTAACACAATGTCGGAGGTCTGGGGCTCTGCGCCGGCCGTTATTACCGTCTTTACTTCAAGATCCGGGTTCTGGTTGAGCCTTAATAGGTCCCTTTGGAGCGTATTGATGTTCAGAATTTCATTTTTTTTTGTGTGAAAATACTTCTCTAGGATATTTTTGGTGAACCACTTATTCCCTTCTATCAATAGCTTCCCCATCCGCCCTTCCGCCACCCTTATTTCTACAACGCCTCCGAAGATCTGCTGTTCCGGGAGATAGACGTTGGTGGTCAGGAACCCTCTCTCTTTATATTTCGCCTTGATCTGTTCGACGATATCGTTGATATCTTTGAAAGAAACCTCTTTATCAATATACCGCTTATAAAGCGGGGTAAAATCTTCGCTCTTAAAGAGCGTGACCCCCGTTATCTTTACGTCTTTTAAGATGAAAGAGACGCCCGAGACGGGCGGCGCAGCCGGCTTCTCTTTCTCAAGCTCTATCTGAGGGGCCTTTGCCCCCTTACTTTGCAGCGCGGTCCTTTTGCGCTCCGCTTCATCCTGGAACCGGGTTGCGCTGGCTGAGGTATCTTGTCCTGAAGGAATACGCTGGGCTATCGCGTTAAATGGAGACAGGAAGATCAAAAGGAATGTCGGAAGGACGAATAATATATTTATTATTCTTCTCATTTTTTTAAAGTATACACTATGGTTATAGATAAGTCAATGCAAAATAGCCCATAATATGATAAAATAAACTGCTTTTATGGATAATATCAGGCACAAAGTTCTATCCTCTATCGATATGATCGGCAAATCCGAGTGGGATGCCATCTTTGGCGACGTTGCCGAAGGATATAGCTTCTATAAGACCCTCGAAAATTCGAACCTGAAACAGTTCCGTTTCTTCTACGTAACGCTGCACCGCAACAAAGAGACCCTTTTGATAGCCCCCCTATTCACAGCGGAACTGAACTTCGACATAGTCATGGACGGCCTTTTGGCCGACGCGGTTCGCGGCATCCGAAAATTTATACCGCGCTTTTTTATAAAAAATACCCTTTTCTGCGGTTNNACGAAAAAGAGATATTGATCTCACGCCTTACGGAAACCATGGAGCGATTATGCAAAAAGAAGAATATCGATTTTATGGTATTCAAGGACTTTTTGGACCGGGATACCGGGACACTGGATCCGCTGAAGAAGATGAGGTTCTTCAAAGTAGAAAGCCTGCCCTCTATAATAATAGACCT
>PLLI01000085.1 GCA_003140915.1 Candidatus Omnitrophota bacterium | reverse complement strand
GACGCTTACCTTTATCGAGGCACCGATGATACACTGGCCGGACAGCATGTTTACGTACTGCAGGGAAGAGGAGCTCCTTATGCCGAACGATGCATTCGGCCAGCATTACGCGACGAGCGAGCGTTTCGACGATGAGGTGGACCAGTGCGCGCTGATGGATGAAGCAGCCAAATATTACGGCAACATACTCTGGCCCTTAGGTTCGCTCATATTGAGAAAAATAGAAGAGATCCAGAAGATGAATATTCCCATTAAAATGATCGCTCCGAGCCACGGTATCGTCTGGCGCAAAGATCCCATGAAGATAGTCAATTCTTATGTAAAATGGGCGAACAATGAAACTCAGCCCAAAGTCGTTATTATTTACGAAACTATGTGGACGGCGACGGAGAAGATGGCAAGAAAGATGTCCGAGGCCATAATGGATGCAGGCCTCGATGTTAAAATTTTCAACATCGCCCAATCAGACCGCACGGAGGTCATTAAAGAGATGCTCGAGGCGAAGGCCTTCCTCGTCGGCTCCTCTACGCACGATAATGACATGCTTACGATGATAGCGGGATTTCTCGAATTCCTGAAAGGGCTCAAGCCGAAGAAGAGGATCGCGGCGGCATTTGGTTCGTATGGCTGGTCCGGCGGCGCCGTTCAGGCGATCGAGGGGGTGCTCAAAGAGGGAGGTATAGAGGTGGTGCAACCCGGCATTGCGGTAAAATATATGCCCGACGAGAGCGAATTGAAAGATATTTACCAGTTCGCAAAAAACTTCGCGGGAAAAGTCAAATAAAGTGGTATAATTAAACGAAAAGGGAGGGGACAATGGGAAAAAAAGCAAGAGAGATAGTGGGAGTGGACCTGAAGGATCTTATAAAGGACCTCGACAGAGCTTATTGCGATGAGTGGCTAGCCTTTTACGCGTGGAACTACATGGCAATAGCCGTTGAAGGTATGGGCTATGAGGATATGTCCGAGTTTCTTGGCAAGATCGCCAAGGACGAACTCGAGCACGCGACGGAATTGGCCGAACGGATAATCGAGCTTGGCGGATTGCCGACGAACACTCTTGGCGCAGTGGAAAAGGGCGGCAACGCTCCATATCCCGGAGTTATGAAGAACCTTTCTGATTATAAAGAGATAATAAAGATCGTAACGACCGCGGAAGCCGGAGCGATCGAAGTTTACGACAAGATCGCGAAGAAGACTTTCGGCAAGGATCACGATACCTATCAGCTTGCCTGCCACATAATGGGCGAAGAGATAGGCCACGAAGAGACATTCGAGAACTTGTTGGAGAAGAAATAAAGAAAGAAGATATAGATAAAATAAAGCGTATGATCGAAGCAGATACGATCTTCTTCGACGTCGACGGGACCTTGGTTGATTCCACTACGGATATCGCCAATGCCGTGAATAACGCGCTCGGAGTGTTAAAACTTCCGCAACTGTCCAAAGACCGGGTCGCATCCTATATCGGGACCGGCGTTAAAGATCTCTTCAGGAAAAGCGTGGGCGCCGGGAATGAAGGGCTGATAGATAAGGGCGTAGAGATCTTCAGTGAATACTACGCGGCTCACTCTACCGATAAATCCGTTCTATACCCGCATGTCCGGGAGACATTGGAACATTTCAAAGAGAAGCGGAAATATATCGTTACCAACAGGTATGCAAAGTTTGCCGAAATGACCCTGAAGAACCTTGGCATAAGAAGTTATTTCGAAGGTATATTCGGCGGAGATGACGAGGGCTGCCTCAAACCTTCGGCATGCGTCCTTGATTCTGTAATTTCAAAATTCAATATCGATAAATCGCGGTCGCTCATTGTGGGTGACATGGCCATAGACGTCGAAACCGGTAAGAATGCCGGGATAATGACATGCTGGGTTACTTACGGCCTCGGCAAGGCCGAAGACGTGAAGCCGCTGAAACCGGATTTTGTGATAGATGACATGATGCAGTTGAAGAATATAATAAGGTGATCCCGCTTGCGGCGGGACGATTTTTGTTTCACAAAAATCAGGGAGGATAAAATGGCAAAGAATATTACGGTATATAGCACTCCGACTTGTCCTTTTTGTGTGAGGGCTAAGCAGTACCTGAAAGAGAATAACGTGCAGTTCGAGGATATCGATGTCTCCGAGAACCAGGAGAAGGCCCAGGAGATGATAAAAAAGTCGGGCCAGATGGGCGTTCCCGTCCTGGAGATAGACGGAAAGATAATAGTAGGATTTGACAAAGACAAGATCAAGGAAGAATTAGGCCTGAAATGATCTACGACCTGATCATAATAGGCGCCGGCCCGGCGGGGATCACCGCCGCGGTATATGCCGCGCGCAAACGTCTCAATTTCCTTGTCATAACTCTCGACGTAGGCGGGCAAGCCGCCTGGAGCGGAGACGTTGAGAATTACACCGGATACCAGTTTATTACCGGGCCCGACTTAGCCGTGAAATTCGAAGAGCATATGCGCACTTACAACGTTACCGTCAAGGAGGGCGAGGACGTTGAGGAAGTAAGAAGAGTTGATAACGTAATAAAGGTTCATACCCATAAAAGCGAGTATGAGTCCAGGGCGCTGATCGTGGCTTCGGGGAAGATGTCTAAGGAGCTGAATGTTCCGGGTGAGAAAAAGTTCAAGCACAGGGGACTTACTTACTGCGCGACGTGCGACGGCCCGTTATTTGGCGGCAAGGATGTTGCCGTGATAGGCGGCGGCAATTCCGCGCTCGACGCTAGCTTGCAGATGATGCGT